>DATHZU010000022.1:0-8461 GCA_035458445.1 Thermohalobaculum sp.
GGGCCGAGGTGCTGCCCGCCGGGCGGCGGCTGACGCCTGCCGATCTGGCCCGCGCGGCGGCGGTGGGAGTGGACCGCTTCGCGGTGCGCCGGCGGCTGCGGCTGGCCGTGCTCTCGACCGGGGACGAACTGCTCCAGCCCGGCGCCGATCCGGGGGAACCCGGCGTCTTCGACGCCAACCGGCCGATGCTGATGGCGCTGGGCGCCGCGCAGGGCTTCGCGACCCTCGATCTGGGGGCCGTCGCCGACCGACCCGACCTGGTGCGCGCGGCGCTGGACCGGGGAGCCGCGCAAGCGGACGCCATCGTCACCACCGGCGGGGCCTCGGCAGGCGACGAGGACCACGTCTCGCGGCTGTTGCGCGAGGAGGGCCGGATCGCCACCTGGCGGATCGCCGTCAAGCCCGGCCGGCCGCTGGTGCTGGGGTTCTGGCGCGGCGTGCCGGTCTTCGGCCTGCCGGGCAATCCGGTGGCGGCGCTGGTCACCTTCCTGATCTTCGCCCGCCCGGCGCTGGGGCTGATGGCCGGGGCCGGCTGGGTCGAGCCGCAGGCATTCCAGGTGCCCGCCGCCTTCGAGAAATTGAAAAAGCCCGGACGCCGGGAATACCTGCGGGCGCGGATGCGGGCGGATGGCCAGGTGGAGGTTTTCCACTCCGAGGGCTCGGGCCTGATCGGCGGGCTAAGCTGGGCCGATGGCCTGGTCGAACTGCCCGACGGCGCCGCCACCATCCGCCCCGGCGATCCCGTGCGCTACCTGCCATATGCGTCCTTCGGCCTGACGCCATGAACCACCCCCTTGCCCGGCGCGAGGCGGTCCTGACCTGCGCCTGGTACTGGGCGGTGTTCGGCGCCTTTGGCGCGCATCTGCCCTACTGGCCGATCTGGCTGGCCGATTGGGGGCTGAGCGAGGCCGAGGTCGGCACCTATCTGGGCATGGCGCTGGCGGTGCGGGTGGTCGGCGCCACCCTGCTGCCGGCCATCGCCGACCGTTTCGCCATCCGCCGGGCCGTTCTGACCGCCGCGGCGCTGGCGGCGGCGGGCCTGTTCGCCGCCCATCTCGCCATCGAGACCCGGCCCCTGCTGCTGGCGGCGACCCTGGCCGCCGCCTTCGCGATCGCGCCGCTCGGGCCCCTGGGCGAGGCGCTGGGCGTGCGCGCGTCGGTGATGCATGATTTCCCCTATGCGCAGGCGCGGGCGCTGGGCTCGGCCGCCTTCCTGGTGGTCAGCCTGATCATGGGTTCGCTGGTGGCCTGGGCCGGGACCGGGGCGGTGCTGTGGGCGGTCGTGCTGGGGTTCCTGGCCGCGGCCGTGCTGGGGCCGGTGCATCCGGGCGGCGGGGCGCCCCCGGGGGCAGGCAGCGACCGCTCGCGGTTTCGCGAGGCGCTGGGGCTGCTGCGCGCGCCGGTGTTTCTGGTCTTCGCCGCAGCCGCCAGCCTCGGTCAGGCCAGCCATGCGGTGTTCTACGTCTACGGCAGCCTCGCCTGGGCCGGGCAGGGCATCGCGACCGGGATCATCGGCGCCCTCTGGGCGGTGGGCGTGGTGGCCGAGATCGCGCTGATGCTGGGGCCGGGACGGCGGATCGTGGCCTGGCTCGGCCCGGCGGGGGCGATGGCGGTCGGCGCCTCGGCCGGAATGCTGCGCTGGGTGCTGATGAGCCTCGAGCCGCCGCTGGCGCTGTTGTGGCCGGTGCAGGCGATGCACGCGCTGACCTTCGCGCTGGCGCATCTGGGCGCCATGGCCTTCGTCGCCGCCGCGATCCCGCCCCGGATGCAGGCCAGCGCCCAGGGCCTTTACGGCGGCGGGCTGGGCGGCATGGCCTTCGCGCTGGCAACACTGGCCGCGGGCGCCATCAGCGCCATATACGGCCCTTCGGGAGCCTATTGGCTGGCGGCGTCGATGTCCGCCGTGGCGCTCGCCGCGGCGCTGGGGCTGCGCTGGCTCTGGGATGGCGAGGTGATCGACGCGGTGAAGGCGGCGGGTTGATCCCAACCGCCATCAATTGCCCCAGGGCGATGCTCAGACGTATTTGACGCCGGTGACCTCGTAGTATTTCGCGCCGCCGGGGGTCGAGACCTCGACGCTGTCGCCTTCCTCCTTGCCGATCAGGGCGCGTGCCAGCGGCGAGCGCATGTTCAGCCGCCCGGCGGCGATATCCGCTTCCGGTTCCCCGACGATCTGGTAGCTCCGCGCCTCGTCGGTCTCCTCGTCCACAAGGTCGACGGTGGCGCCGAAGCGGATGGTGCTGCCGGACATCTTGGACGGCTCGATCACGTCGGCGCGGCTGATCAGCGACTCGAGCTCCTTGATGCGCGCCTCGATGAAGCCCTGCTTCTCCTTGGCGGAATGGTACTCGGCGTTCTCCGACAGGTCGCCATGGGCACGTGCCTCGGCGATCGCCTGGATGATACCAGGGCGCTCGACGTCCTTCATGGTCTTCAACTCGGCGATCAGCGCCTCGTAGCCGACCTTGGTGATCGGAACCTTGTCCATTGGTCCCCCCGTTGGGAATGCGTGTCGGTGGCGGGTCGAAGAAACGGCAGACCGCGCCTGAGAAGGCGCGGTCGCTTCCGAGCATAAAGGCGCTTTTGCGCCATCGCAAGCCCGGCGGATCGGTGGGCTGCGCCCCCTCCCTGACCCTCCCCCCGGTGGGGGGAGGGGATGGCGGATGGCGGGGACCGAAGGCAGACGGGTTCAGATGCCCATGCAGAGATACTTGATCTCGAGGAAGTCATCGATGCCGTATTTCGAGCCCTCGCGGCCCAGGCCCGACTGCTTGACGCCGCCGAACGGGGCGACCTCGGTCGAGATGATGCCCGTGTTGATACCGACGATCCCGTATTCCAGCGCCTCGGCGACACGCCAGACCCGGCCGAGGTCGCGGGCGTAGAAATACCCCGCCAGGCCGAACTCGGTGTCGTTCGACATGGCGATGACCTCTTCCTCGGTCTCGAACTTGAACAGCGGCGCCACCGGGCCGAAGGTCTCCTCGCGGGCGACCGCCATCTGCTGGGTGACCCCGGTCAGGATCGTCGGCAGGTAGAAGCTGCCGCCGAGCTCGTGGCGCTTGCCGCCGGCGGCGATCTTGGCGCCCTTGGCGGTTGCGTCGGCCACATGCTCCTCGACCTTGGCCAGTCCGGCCAGGTCGATCAGCGGGCCGGTGGTGACGCCCTCGCCGAAGCCGTCGCCTACCTTCAGCTTGGCCACGGCCGCCTTCAGCTTCTCGGCGAAGGCATCGTAGACGCCCGCCTGCACGTAGATGCGGTTGGCGCAGACGCAGGTCTGGCCGGCATTGCGGAACTTGCACATCATCGCGCCCTCGACCGCCTTGTCGAGATCGGCGTCGTCGAAGACGATGAAGGGGGCGTTGCCGCCCAGTTCCAGCCCCAGCTTCTTGATGTCGTCCGAGCATTGCCGCATCAGCACTCGGCCGACCTCGGTCGAGCCGGTGAAGGTGAGCTTGCGAACCTTGGTGTTGGCGCAGAGCTCGGCGCCGACCGAACGGCTGTCGTTCGAGGTGATGACGTTGAAGACGCCCTTCGGCACACCCGCCTGCTCGGCCAGCACCGCCATCGCGGTGGCGCTGAGCGGGGTCTGCTTGGCGGGCTTCAGCACCATGGTGCAACCTGCGGCCAGCGCCGGGCCGGCCTTGCGGGTGATCATGGCGTTCGGGAAGTTCCAGGGCGTGATCGCGGCGACGACGCCGATCGGCTGCTTCAGCACCACGATGCGCTTGTCGGCCTGGTGGCCGGGGATGGTGTCGCCGTAGACGCGCTTGGCTTCCTCGGCAAACCACTCGATGAAGCTGGCGCCATAGATGATCTCGCCCTTGGCCTCGGCCAGCGGCTTGCCCTGCTCGGCGGTCAGCAGGCGCGCCAGGTCGTCGGCGTTCTCCATCATCAGCTCGTACCAGCGGCGCAGGATGGCGGCGCGCTCCTTGGCAGTCTTGGCGGCCCAGGCAGGCTGGGCGGCATAGGCCGCGTCGATGGCGCGCCTGGTCTCGGCGACGCCGAGGTCGGCGCATTGCGCGATCTCCTCGCCGGTGGCCGGGTTGGTCACGGCGAAGGTCTTGCCGGAATCGGCGTTCACCCAGGCGCCGTCCACATAGGAGCGGCCTTCGAGCAGGTTGCGGGCGGAAAGATCGAACATCGGGGGTCTCCTGATAGGGGGCGGAGCAGGACAGCGGGCTGACCTGTCGGACTGCGGTTACATGGGGCGGAACGGCCGCAGAGGTCAAGGGGGACCGCCGCCAAAGATCCGCCCGCGGTCAGCCGCCTTCGTCAGACGGGTCCGATTTCACGACGAGAGGACCCCTGGTGAAGGTGCTCAGCCGCCCGGCGACCTGCAGCAAACGCGTGATTTCGGGGTCGTTGACGGCGGAGTTCTGGGCGCGCTTCAGGCTGGACAATGTTGCCGAGGTCTCGCTGGCCAGGGTCTCGAGCTCATCCTTGGACAGGACATAGGCAAGATCCTGGATGCCGCGGATGCCATGCTGGCGCAGCGGCGCCACCGCGTCGCCGCAGAGGATGCAGAGCTTGGCCTGCAGGATCCAGTCCGCCAGCTTGCGGGCATCATAGGCGCTTCTCAGCATCAGGGGCACGAAGTCGTAATTGGCGAGACCGTAGCAGTCGTCGATCCCGAGCTCCTCGAGCCGCATCCGGTCGTAGCTGCCGATGCCCTCGATCATCTGCAGCGGCAGCTTGCGGACCGAGGGGTCGGGTTGCTCCGCAAAAAAGGGCAGCTTCTCGGAAAGCCAGTTCAGCCCGCGTTGCGGGACCGTGCCCAGCAGGAAGGCCACAGCCGGCCAGGCGCCCTCGCGAATCTCGGAGGTGCTGTCGCTGGCGAGCGCCTCGTAGGCGTTGAAGATGATCACCGCCAGGATCGATGCCATGAGCATCCGGATCGACAGCCGGAAGAAGACACCCGGGATCAGGTCGTTCATGGCGTAGCGCCGGAAGACGTATTTCAGCCCCCAAACATAGGCGCCGAGGAACGCCATGCCGAAGACCAGCGACGATCCGGGTTTCGGGAAGCCCATGCTCCCTGAAATCTCGTCGAGCTCCAGCGTGCCGCCGAAGAACAGAACCGTCAGGCCAGCCAGCGAGGTCACCCAGACCATGCCGCCCGAAATCACCAAATAGGGGCCGGAATGGATGCTGCGATACATCGCGACATACTGGCTCTCGCCGAGGTCCAGGGTCGTCAGGATTCGGTTGATCTCGGCCGCCCGCCGCTCGCGGCGGAAGAAGTAGTAGCTGTAGGCGAAGAGCGGCAGGAAGAGCGACAGAATCAGCATCGCGCAGAGCTTGAGCCATGCCGGCGACAGCCTCTCGGCCGGGGCCACGTCCTGCGCATAATAGTAATAGGTCAGCGCGCCGATCGTGGGCACGAGGATCAGCGCCATCATGCCGGCGCGGATCGCGACGCTCCCCATGTTGCCGAAGCCGGCTGCCGGGGTGGGTACTTCGGATGACATTCTGTCCTCCCTGGGCTCTCCACTCAAACCGGTCAATGCCGTGCAATCGTGGGGAAACTGCAATCTGATCAAGCTTTCATGGCGGGACTATATGCGGGCGAGAGGGACGCCGCCACAATTTATCCGCGCAACCGTGAAGCAGGCTCTCTGCGCCATTCCGCGCCTCGCCCCGGACGTCAGCCAGCGCCGTCTCCGGCATCCTTCAGCTTCGCGATCTCGGCCCGGGCCAGTTCGTCGGCGCGCTCGTTCTGCTCGTGGCCCGCATGGCCCTTGATCCACTCCCAGGTCACGTCGTGGCGTGCCCCTGCGGCGTCGAGGCGCTGCCACAGATCGGCGTTCTTCACCGGCTTTTTGGCCGAGGTCTTCCAGCCGTTACGCTTCCAGCCGTGGATCCAGCCGGTGATGCCATCCTTCACATAGCTGGAATCGGTCACCACCGTGATGGCGCTGGGGCGCTCCAGCACTTCCAGCGCGGCGATGGCGGCCATCAGTTCCATGCGGTTGTTGGTGGTATGCGCCTCGCCGCCGCTGAGGTCGCGGGCCTTTATCAACTCCGGCCCGTCCCAGGCTTCCAGCACCGCGCCCCAGCCGCCGGGACCCGGATTGCCGGAACAGGCGCCGTCGGTATAGGCGAACAGGCGGAGCATGCGGACCTGGTCACGCATCGACACGCAACACGCGCGGCACCTTGAAGCTGACATTCTCCTCGGCAGCGACGATCCGCTCGAGCGTGATCTGATAGCGCTCCCTGAACGCTTCGATCACCTCGTCGACCAATTGCTCCGGCGCGCTGGCGCCGGCGCTGAGGCCGACGGTCCGGGCGCCCTCCAGCGCGCGCCAGTCGATGTCGGCCGCCGTCTGCACCAGCATCGAATAGCCGCATCCGGCGGCCGTGCCTACTTCGACCAGGCGCCGCGAGTTCGACGAGTTCGGCGCCCCGACGACCAGCAGTGCGTCGATCCGGCCCGCCATCGCCTTGACCGCCTGCTGGCGGTTAGTGGTGGCGTAGCAGATGTCCTCCTTGTGCGGTCCGACGATGGCCGGGAACCGGGCCTTCAGCGCCACGACGATGTCGGCCGTGTCGTCGACCGACAGGGTCGTCTGGGTGATATAGGCCAGCCGCTGTGGGTCGCGGGGCGCGATGCGGGCCACGTCGGCGACGGTCTCGACCAGGATCACCTCGCCCTCGGGCAATTGACCCATGGTGCCGACGGTCTCGGGATGCCCGGCATGGCCGATCATCACGATCTGCAGCCCGGCCTCGGCGTGGCGCTCCGCCTCGAGATGCACCTTCGAGACCAGCGGGCAGGTTGCGTCGACGAACAGCATCTGGCGCCGCCGCGCCTCGGCCGGAACCGATTTCGGCACCCCATGGGCCGAGAAGATCACAGGGCGGTCGGCGGGGCATTCGTCCAGCTCGTCGACAAAGACGGCGCCGCGCGCCCGCAGCCCGTCGACCACGTGGCGGTTGTGCACGATCTCGTGGCGCACATAGACCGGCGCGCCCCATTTCTGCAGCGCCATCTCGACGATCTCGATCGCCCGCACCACTCCGGCGCAAAAGCCGCGCGGCTCGGCCAGCAGGATGGTCATCGGGGGCTTTGCGGCCATGGCGGGGGTCTCGTGTCGGTGGCGGGGTTCCGGGTCCGGTTTAGCCGGGTTTCCGTCCCCGCGTCCAGCGGCGGGACGATGACGCGGACCCCGGGGGCGGACCGCGCCTCAGCCGCGGGCGCCCTGGCGCGGTGCCTGGGCGCGCGGCGCCGGGGCGGCCTCGTTCTCGGGCGGGGTCATCACATGGGCTTTCAGCAGCCGCAGAAGCCGCGCCCGCGGCTCGGGCAGGGCCTTCTGCTCGAAGGCCGGGCAGACCCGGTGCTCGAGGAAGTACCCGGTCAGCCGCAGCGCCTCGCGCACTGCGCCGATGGTCGGGCGCCCCTGGCCGATCAGGAAGCCGGGCAGCGGCAGCAGCCGGTCGGCGAAGGCGCCGCCGGCGCCGCGCGAGACGGCCCGTCCCGACCGGGGCGAGACATAGACCAGATCCGTGGTCGCCCCGGTTGCGGCGCAGCGCGACAGGTCGAGCCCGAAGCCGAGCGCTGTCAGAAGGTTGGTCTCCCATCTGGCGTAGCGGGCAGGCCAGTCCCACGCCTGCTCGGCCAGGGCATCGGCCAGGGCAACGGTCTCGTTGTAGACGGCGGTAGCCGGCTCGCGCTCGGGCAACAGCGCCACCAGCAGCGCACCGACCGAGTTCAGGCCGGCCAGGGCGACGCGGTCGGACATGATCAGGGCAGCCCGCGAGCGCACAGGCTCGATGTGGAAATTGCCCAGATGCTCGGCCAGCCGCGCCCGCCATTGCAGCGCAAGCTGGGTGCCGGGTTGCATCATCGGGGCCTTCGATGCGCTTTGGCCGCCATGGACCAGTCCCGAGTGGCGGCCATGCTCGCGGGTCAGCGTCTCGATGATCGTGCCATTCTCGCCATGCGGACGCGTGGTCAGAAGAATGCCTTCGTCGCGCCAGTCCATGTCTCAGCTCACGCCTCCAGACCCGGGGCGTCCAGCATATGCCGCCCCCGCGGATCTTCAACCTCGATCACCCAGAGGTCCGGGTCGAAGCTTCGCTGACGCGCCAGCGCGGCATCGACCTCGGGTTCCTCCGCCTCCTCGGCCTGTGCCATCCAGCAGGGTTTGCCGTCCGGCCCGTAACCGCGGGTGTAGAAGGATGCCCTGCCATTCATGAATGCCAGCTTGACGGCCACCGCGCCGGCGGTCGGATCGCCCTTTTTCACCAGATGGGCGCTGATGCCCTCCAGCGACAGGCGCATCAGATAGGCCGAGACCCAGACGCCGGTGGCGAGCCTAGCCATGGGGCAGGGCGCATTCGTGCCCCCTCCCCGGCTCTCGCTCGCGCCCCCTCCCTAACCCTCCCCCCAGAGGGGGGAGGGAACAACGCTGCGATTGGCGAGACGCCGCTTGCCGCCCCGACGCGGCCTGCCCCC
>DATHZU010000023.1:0-8534 GCA_035458445.1 Thermohalobaculum sp.
TCGCGGCGCGCCAGCTGCACCCGGCCCATCAGCATATACAGAAGCGCATTCTGCCCATCCAGCGCCACCGCCTCGCGGGCGGCGGCCAGGGCCTCGTCCAGCAGGGCGGGGTCGGGATCGGTGTCCCAGTAGACCATGCCCAGAACCGTCGCATAGGCCCACCAGCCATGTGCCTCGGCAAAGCTCGGGTCCAGCTCGCGGCTTCGCTGCAGCAGCCGCTGTGCCTCGCGGTTCCCCTCGGCGGTGAACTTGTAGAAATTCGCGATCCCCAGATGATAGCAATCCCAGGCATGCAGGTCGCGGCGCGGTGCGCGCTGCACCTTCTGGCGGATCACCGTGCCGATCTCGGGCTCGACCTGGCCGACGATGGTCTCGGTGATCTCGTCCTGCAGGTCGAAGATGTCCTCGATCTGCCGGTCGTAGCGCTCGGCCCAGATATGGTTGCCGGTCTCGGTGTCGATCAGCTGCGCGGTGACACGGATGCGCCCGCCGGCCCGCCGGACCGAGCCCTCGACCACATAGTCGGCGCCCAGTTCGGCCCCCAGCTTGCGGATGTCCGGCGTCTGGCCCTTGTAGGCGAAGGTGGTGTTGCGCGCGACCACGTCCAGCCACCGGTGCTTGGACAGCGCGGTGATGATGTCCTCGGTCAGGCCGTCGGCAAAATAGGCCTGCTCCGGGTCGTCCGACATGTTGTCGAAGGGCAGCACCGCGATGCATGGCCGGGACCGCTCGCGGCCTCCTTCGGCGCCGTTCTCGCCCTCTGCCGGTTCGGCTCCGCTGTCCGCGCCGGGGTCCCAGCGCCAGACCCGGACAGGGCGCGAGATGTTCTTCAGCTTCTGCGCCCCGGCATCCTCCAGGGCCAGGTCCAGCGCCCCGGCCAGATGGTCATGAACCGTGCCCGACAGGCACAGGCCGCCCGGCGGGGCGATCTGCTCCAGCCGGGCGGCGATGTTGACCCCGGTCCCCAGCAGGTTCTCGCCGTCCGAGGTCACATCGCCCAGATTGAGCCCGATCCGGAACTGCATCCGCCGCCCGTCCGGCATCGTGCAGGCGCCGGAGGCCAGTCCCCGCTGGATCGCCACCGCGCAGCGCGCGGCCTCGACCGGGCTGGCGAACTCGGCGATGACGCTGTCCCCGGCGCTGCCGAAGATGCGGCCGCGGTGCTCGGCGATCAGCCCGTCGATTGCCGCGCGGCAGGCCCCGAGCGCCGCAAGGGTGCCGCTCTCGTCGGACTCCATGAGCCGCGAGTAACCGACCACATCGGCGACGAGTATGGCGGCCAGGCGCCGTTCCATCGCGTTCCCCCTTCGCGGAAAACCTAACCCAGGCCGCCGCCGGAATCCACGCGCATCCACAGGCGCTTCTCGACCTCGGCCGCCACCCTGTCCGCTTCCGCCAGGGGTTGGTAGCGCCATGCCTCGATGGTGCCGCCGTAGTCGCGGGCGATTCCCCGCTCGGCCAGCGCCGCATGGAACGCGCGCAGCTTCGGCGCGGTACCGGAGATGCGGAACACATGCAGCGGCAGGCCGGTGGAGGCCGCCTCGGACGCCATGTTGACCGAATCCTCGGTGACCAGCACGGCCTCGGCCAGGCCCAGGATGCCGGGATAGGGGTTCTCGCCGCTGCCGTCCCACAGGAAGGTTGCCGCCGGGTCGCAATCCGCCCGCAGGCCCGCCAGCACCACCGGGTCGCTGCGCCGCGAGGCGGTAATCAGCAGCCCGAACCCGGCGCGCGACAGCGCCGCAAGCTCCGCCACCAGCCGGTCGATATCTTCCTCGCGCCAGAACGCGCTGGGCGAGGGGCCGCCGATCAGGCAGGCGGTCCGGCGGGGCGGCAGATGCGCCAGGCGCCGGCGCCAGCGCGCGGCCTCCTCCTCGACCCGCTGCGCCGTGACCCGGCCGATCGTGCCGAGCGTCGCCAGGGCATTGGGCGCGGTCAGGCGGTCGTGCTGCGGCGCGACCACCAGGTCGAAGGCGGCGGCGGGCATCCGGGGGTCCATGACCTGCACCGCCCCGATCCCGTGGAGCCTGCGCAGTGCCGCCACCAGCGGCGCGATCCGCCGCCCGGCGCCGATGGCCAGGTCCGGCCAGGGCGGCGCGACAGCGCCTTGGTAGCCGGTGAACGGCCAGCCGCCCGCCCGCGCGCCGAGGCCATGCCACACCCGCGCCGGCAGCGCCGCCGCCCAGCGCTTTGGCGCCAGGCGCTTGACTTCGATCCGCGCCGGACGGCGCCGCGCCAGCGCCTCGGCAAGCCCCAGCGCCTGGGCCTCGTTCCCGGCCCGTCCATCGGTCAGGACCCAGATCGAGCGGGGGTCGCTTTGCATATCTTGCGCAGACTCGCAATTTTATTGCGTTTGAGGGGCGGCCCGCATAAGTATCCCGAAACTCGTGCGCTGGCCAGCGTGGCGTGCGGCGCGCCAACGAAGGATAATTGCCCATGTCCGGGACCAAGCTCGACCCGATCGACCGAAAGATCCTGATGGAGCTTCAGGCCGATGGCCGAATGACCAATGTCGAGCTTTCCCGCCGCGTCGGCATCTCCGCTCCGCCTTGCCTGCGCCGGGTCCGCTCGCTCGAGGAAGCCGGGCTGATCGAGGGCTACCACGCCCGCGTCAATGCCCGCGAACTCGGCTACGAAGTGACGGTCTTCGCCATGGTCAGCCTCAAGAGCCAGGCCGAGCGCGACCTGGTCGCCTTCGAGGACCTGGCCCGCAGCTGGCCGATGGTCCGCGAGTGCCACATGCTGAACGGCGAGATCGACTTCCTGCTCAAATGCTGCTCGCCGAACCTGCTGACCTTCCAGAACTTCCTGACCGGCAGCCTGACAGCGGCGCCGAACGTCGCCAGCGTCAAGACCTCGCTGGTGATCCGGGCAGCGAAGGACGAGCCCGGCGTGCCGTTCGAGCTGAGCGACCATCTGGCGGCGGAGAAAGTCTGAGCCAGCCGGCCGGGCGCGCCGCCGCCAAGGCAGATGTTGACCGTGGCGGCGCGGCGGGGGATGAAAGGTCTCGGTCAGTCGAAACCGGAAAGTCGCCCCATGCGCTTCGGCCCTTCCAGGACAGGTTATGCCATCCTCGCCGCGATCGTGCTGGGCGCCCTGCTGACCGCGGCGGTGCATCAGCGGGCCGAGAAATACTTCCGCGACGAGGCGATCCGGCAGGGCCAGGCGGCAATCGACCTGCATGTCGAGGTGGTCCGCGGTTGGCTCGGCCGCTACCGGGCCCTGGCGCCGGTCTATGCCCGCGATCCCGAGGTGGTGGCCTTGCTGGCCGATCCCGGCGACGTGGCGCAGCTGGACATCGTCAACCGCAAGCTGTCGGCCTGGACGACGATGAGCGGGGCGTCGGATACCTATCTGCTGGATGCCGCGGGGACCGCAATCGCGGCCTCGAACTGGGCCGACGAGGTCAGCTTCGTCGGCAAGGACTACAGCTACCGCCCCTATTACCGGCAGGCGATGCAGGGGCGTCTGGGCCGGTTCTTCGCCCTCGGGACCGCCTCGCTGAAGCGCGGCTACTACTTCTCGCATCCGGTCCGCATCCGCGACCGGATCGCCGGCGCCGCGGTCGTGAAGGTCGGCGTCGACGAGATCGAGCAGGACCTGCGCACCAGTACCGACGAGGTCTTCATCACCGATGACTCGGGCGTGATCGTGCTCGCCGGTAACCCGGACTGGCGGCTGAAGACCCTGGGGCCGCTGTCCGAGGACGAGCGCAGCCGGATCGGGGCCGACCGGCAATATGACCTCGACACACTGGTCCCGGCGCCGATCGACGGCATCACCCGCCAGCCGGCTGCGGACGGGGTGGAGCAGGTCTCTGCCCGCCCCGACGGCTCGGGCGCCGACACGCAGCGGTTCCTGCACCTTACGCAGCCGATGGCGGCCGAGGGCTGGACCATGCACCTGCTGGCCGATGCCGCGCCGGCGCGGGCGCAGGGCCTGACGGTGACCATCCTGGCGGCGTCGGTGCTGATGGCGGCCGGGCTGGGCGCGGCGATGCTGTGGCAGCGCCGCCGCCGCCTGATCGAGCGGCTGACCGAACGCGAGCATGCCCGGGCCCTGCTCGAGCGGACCGTCGACGAGCGCACCGCCGAACTGCGCGACACCAATCTGAGGCTCGAGGGCGAGATCGCCGAGCGCATCGTGGCCGAGGCCGAACTGCGCCGCACCCAGGCCGACCTGGTGCAGGCGGGCAAGCTGGCGGCGCTGGGCCAGATGTCCGCCGCGCTCAGCCACGAGTTCAACCAGCCGCTGACCGCGGTGCGCAGCTATGCCGAGAACGCCATCGCCTTCATGGAGCGCGGCAGCCAGGACCAGGCCGCCCGCAACATCGCGCGGATCTCGACGCTGACCCAGCGGATGGCCCAGCTGTCGCGGCACCTGTCCAGCTTTGCCCGCAAGCCCGAGGCGGACAGCCGCCCGGTGAAGCTGGCCGACGTGTTCGACGAGACCCTGGGGCTGCTGCACGGGCGGCTGGAACGCGCCGGAATCGAACCGGCGATCCACGGGCTGGACGGCGATACCCGGGTCATCGGCGGGTCGGTGCGCCTGCAGCATGTGTTCATGAACCTGATCGGCAACGCGATCGATGCGCTGCGGGGGCAGCGCGATGCGGTGATCGAGGTCGGCGTCGCCACGACCGGCGAGACCGTCACCGTCACCGTCGCCGACAACGGTCCCGGCATTTCCGAGGCCAACCTGACCCGGATCTTCGACCCCTTCTTCACCACCAAGACGGTCGGCAAGGGGCTGGGTCTGGGCCTGTCGATCTCGTACAACATCATCCGCGATTTCGGCGGCACGATCCGCGCCGGGAACCGGCCCGGCGGCGGCGCGATTTTCACCGTCACGCTGCGCCGGGCCGATCCGGCGGCGGCGGAGGCGGCGGAATGAATGCCGGCCGGGTGATCCTGATCGACGACGAGGAGGATATCCGCGTCGCGACCGGCCAGACGCTGGAGCTTGCGGGGCACGGTGTCACCGCCTTCGCCCGGGGCGAGCGCGCGCTCGAGCGGCTGGGGCAGGATTTCGACGGAATCGTGGTCTCGGACATCCGGATGCCGGGGATGGACGGGCTCGAGCTGCTGCGCGCGGCGCGCGCGCTCGACCCGGAACTGCCGGTGATCCTGATCACCGGCCATGGCGACGTGCCGCTGGCGGTCGAGGCGATGCGCGCCGGGGCCTACGACTTCGTCGAGAAGCCCTTCGATCCGAAGCGCCTGACCGACGCCGTGGCGCGCGCCGTCGGGTTGCGCCACCTGACCCTCGAGAACCGCGCCCTGCGTTCCGAGCTGGAGCAGCGGGCCGCTCCCGAGGACGGGCTGGTCGGCCGGGCGCCGGTGATGGCGGCGCTGCGCCAGCAGCTCCGTGCCGTCGCCGCCACCGATGCGGACGCGCTGATCCTGGGCGCCACGGGCACCGGCAAGGAGCTGGCGGCCCGGGCGGTCCACCGGCTCTCCGAGCGGCGCGACCGGCCCTTCGTCGCCGTCAACATGGCCGCCCTGCCCGAGTCGCTGATCGAATCCGAGCTGTTCGGCCACGAGGCGGGCGCCTTCGCGGGCGCGCACCGGGCACGCTTCGGCAAGTTCGAGCATGCCCGCGGCGGAACCCTGCTGCTCGACGAGATCGGCGCCGTACCGCTGTCGCTGCAGGCCAAGCTCCTGCGGGTCATCGAGGAGCGGGTGATCGAGCGGCTGGGCTCGAACGAGAAGATTCCCCTCGACGTGCGGTTCCTGGCCTCGACCAAGGAGGATCTCGGCGCGCTGGTCGCCGAGGGGCGGTTCCGCGACGACCTCTATTACCGGCTGGCGGTGGTCTCGCTGCACATGCCGCCGCTGGCCGAGCGGGTCGAGGACGTGCCGCGCCTGTTCCAACATTTGGTCAACGAGGCCGCGCTGCGCTACCGGCGCGAGGCGCCTGCGGTGACCGCCGAGATCCTGACCGGGCTGGCGGGACGCGCCTGGCCCGGCAACGTGCGCGAGCTGCGCAATGCCGCCGACCGCTTCGTGCTGGGGCTCGGCATCGGCGACAGCGCCCCGGACGGCGATCCGCAGGGCCTGGCGGAACGGGTCGACCGGTTCGAGAAAAGTGCCATCGCGGCCGAACTGGCGGTCCATGGCGGCAATCTCAAGGCGACCTACGAATCGCTCGGGCTGTCGCGCAAGACGCTCTACGAGAAGATGCAAAGGCACCGGCTCCGGCGCGAGGATTTCGGCGGCGCCGACGGCGACTGACGGGCATTGTCCCCTTTCCCACCCATCCATCCGCCGGCTTTGGGCGGGACTCGAAACATTCCCCGAAAAAACTGCCTTCGCCGGCCCCGAAATCGTCCCCAACCCCTTGAGCGATGACCCCCGCGCAAGGCTGGTATGCGCCAGCCGCCCAATGGTGCGTCCGGCGGGCGGCCGGATTTCCGGGGCCGCTCCGGCCCCTCCACTGCAAACGGGAGGTACCCTCATGCGCATCCGCACCCTGCTGGCCACCGCCGCCGGCGTCCTCGCCCTCACCGCCGGCTCGGCCCTGGCCGCCTGCGACGACGGCGAGATCGTGATCAAGTTCAGCCACGTCACCAACACCGACAAGCACCCCAAGGGCATCGCCGCCTCGCTGCTGGAAAGCCGCGTCAACGAGGAGATGAACGGCAAGGCCTGCATGGAGGTGTTCCCCAACTCGACCCTCTATGACGACGACAAGGTTCTGGAGGCGATGTTGCTCGGCGACGTGCAGATGGCGGCGCCGTCGCTGTCGAAGTTCGAGCAGTACACCAAGAAGTTCCGCATCTTCGACCTGCCCTTCGTCTTCGCCGACGTGAACGCGGTGGATGCCTTCCAGGCCTCCGAGCACGGCCAGGGCCTGCTGACCTCGATGAGGAAGCGCGGCATCCTGGGCCTGGCCTACTGGCACAACGGCATGAAGCAGATCTCGGCCAACAAGCCGCTGCTGCTGCCTTCGGACGCCGCCGGCCTGAAGTTCCGCGTGCAGCCGTCGGACGTGCTGGTCGCGCAGATGGCGGCGCTGGGCGCAAACCCGCAGAAGATGGCCTTCTCCGAGGTCTACGGCGCGCTGCAGCAGGGCGTCGTCGACGGGCAGGAGAACACCTGGTCGAACATCTGGGGCCAGAAGTTCTTCGAGGTCCAGGACGGCGCCACCGAGACCAACCACGGCATCATCGACTACCTGGTCGTGACTTCGACCGAGTTCTGGGACGGGCTGCCGGACGACGTGCGCGATCAGCTGTCGACCATCCTGGCCGAGGTGACCGCCACCCGTAACGCCGAATCGACCAAGGTCGACGAGGACGCCAAGGCCTCGATCCTGGCCGCTGGCGGCGTGATCCGCACGCTCGATGCCACCCAGCGCGCCGCCTGGGTCGAAGCGATGAAGCCGGTCTGGGCGCAGTTCGAGGGCGATATCGGCGCCGACCTGATCGAGGCCGCCGCCTCGTTCAACCCGACGAACTGACCAGCCTGCAGCAGACCGCGCGGCCCGAACTTCCGGGCCGCGCACCGGGCTGAAACCGACAGGGAAGGGAGGCAAACAGCCATGTCACACGCGCCGAAAGGCCCGCGCGGCTTCATCGACGAGATCGAGGAAACCGCCATCGCGGTGATCCTGGGACTGATGACCCTGATCACCTTCGCCAATGTCATCGCCCGCTATGTCTTCAACTCGAACATCCTCTGGGCGCTGGAGCTGACCGTGTTCCTGTTTGCCTGGCTTGGGTTGCTGGGGTTCAGCTACGCGGTGAAGAAGAACGCCCATCTGGGCGTCGACGCGCTGCTGAACCTGCTTCAGCCGGGGCCGCGCAAGATCCTGGTGCTGATCTCGATCGGCTGCTGCCTCGCCTATTCGGGCCTGCTGCTGAAGGGCAGCTGGGACTACTGGTGGAAATTCGCCACCACCGCCTCGTTCCTCGAGGTCAACGACATTCCGATGCCGGGCTTCCTGCAATTCCTGGCCGACTGGATGAACGACGGCGAGGAGTACGAGAAGCTGCCCCGCTACATCCCCTACGCGGTGCTGCCGCTGGGCATGGCGCTGCTGACGCTGCGCTTCGCGCAGGCCGGGTGGCGCGTCTGGACCGGCGCTCAGTCGTCGATCATCGCCAGCCACGAGGCCGAGGAGATGGTCGAGGAAGCCGCTGCCAAGGCGGAAAAGGAGGACTGAGCCATGGAAGTCGCAATCCTTTTCCTGCTGGTCATCGGCCTGCTGCTGATCGGCGTCCCGATCGGCGTCGGCCTGGGCCTGTCGTCGGTCATCTTCCTGCTGATCTATTCGGACACCTCGCTGGCCAGCATCGCCCAGACGCTGTTCAACGCCTTCGCCGGCCACTACACGCTGCTGGCGATCCCGTTCTTCGTGCTGGCCTCGGCCTTCATGTCGACCGGCGGGGTGGCGCGGCGGATCATCCGCTTCGCCATCGCCTGCGTCGGCCATTTCCAGGGCGGCCTGGCAATTGCCGGCGTCTTTGCCTGCATGATGTTCGCCGCCCTCTCGGGCTCCTCGCCGGCCACCGTGGTCGCCATCGGCACCAT
>DATHZU010000024.1:0-13271 GCA_035458445.1 Thermohalobaculum sp.
CCGCTCGTTCCGCGTTGGAAGCGCTTTGGTCGCTCACCAGCGACATGAGTGAAACAAGAGCGTTGGCTGCCGTTGCACGCATGTTGGCAGCGTCGGCACCGAAATGATCCAGGGCTATGTGGTCGGCCGCCAGTTGGAGACCACCGAGGAAGACCTGATGCACACGGTGTTCCCGCATCCGACGCTCAGCGAGATGATGCACGAGGCGGTGCTGGACGCCTATGGGCGGGCGATCCATTTCTGAGGCGCCGTAGGGTGCGTGCTTGCGCGCACCGCTCGAGCAGCGCCGTCAATGGTGCGCTGAAGCGCACCCTACGAAAAGCGAAGGGCCCGGAGCGGTGCTCCCGGGCCCTGATCTTTCTGCACCTCCAGGCGTGCCTTACTGCGGCTGCGGCTCCATGCCGCCCTCGCCGCCGAGGTCCGGGCGCTTCGGCTTGCCGGCCTTCGGGACCGCCGCGTGACTGCCCTCGCCGCCGGTGGCCGGAGGCATGCCGCTGTCGTCCGACCGGTCGAGCTTTTCGCCCGCCAGCACCTGGGTGATCTCGCTGCCGGTCAGGGTCTCGTATTCCAGCAGGCCCTGGGCCAGGCGTTCGAGGTCGTCGCGCTTCTCGTTCAGCACCTTCTTCGCCGTGGTGTAGCCCTCGTCGACCAGGCGGCGGACCTCCTCGTCGATCAGCTGCTGGGTCTCGGGCGATATCTCGCGCGGGCCCTGATAGACGCCGAGAAACGCATCGCGCTCGTTGGCGTAGTCGATATGCCCGAGCTTGTCCGACATGCCGAACTGGGTCACCATGGCGCGCGCGATCCGCGTCACCTGCTGGATATCCGAGGCAGCGCCGTTGGTCACCTTTTCGGGTCCGAAGATCAGTTCCTCGGCCACGCGCCCGCCCATCGCCATGGCGATCTTCGAGGTCAGTTGGCGGTAGGTGTGGCTGAGATGGTCGCGCTCGGGCAGGCTGAGCACCAGGCCCAGCGCCCGGCCGCGCGGGATGATCGTCGCCTTGTGGATCGGATCGTGGTCCGGCATGTTCAGGCCCACCACCGCATGGCCCGCCTCGTGATAGGCGGTCAGCGCCTTCTCCTCGTCGGTCATGATCATCGAGCGGCGCTCGGCGCCCATCATCACTCGGTCCTTGGCGTGCTCGAAATCCTCCATGGTGACCAGGCGCTTGTCGGACCGCGCAGCCTTCAGCGCCGCCTCGTTGACCAGGTTGGCGAGGTCGGCGCCGGAGAATCCGGGGGTGCCGCGCGCGATCACCTTGAGGTCGACATTCGGCGCCAGCGGCACCTTGCGGGCGTGGACGGCGAGGATCTTCTCGCGGCCCTTGATGTCCGGGTTCGGCACGGTGACCTGGCGGTCGAAGCGGCCAGGGCGCAGCAGCGCCGGGTCCAGCACGTCCGGGCGGTTGGTGGCGGCGATCAGGATCACGCCCTCGTTCGCCTCGAAGCCGTCCATTTCCACCAGCAGCTGGTTCAGGGTCTGCTCGCGCTCGTCATTGCCGCCGCCATAGCCGACGCCGCGGTGGCGCCCAACCGCGTCGATCTCGTCGATGAAGACGATGCAGGGGGCGTTCTTCTTCGCCTGCTCGAACATGTCGCGTACGCGGCTGGCGCCGACGCCGACGAACATCTCGACGAAGTCCGAGCCCGAGATGGTGAAGAAGGGCACGCCCGCCTCGCCCGCGATGGCGCGGGCCAGGAGCGTCTTGCCGGTGCCCGGAGGGCCGACCAGCAGGGCGCCCTTGGGGATCTTGCCGCCCAGGCGCGAATAGCGCTGCGGATCCTTCAGGAATTCGACGATCTCCTCGAGCTCCTCCTTGGCCTCGTCGATGCCCGCCACGTCGTCGAAGGTCACCTTGCCGGTGCGCTCGGTCAGCAGCTTGGCCTTGGACTTGCCGAAGCCCATGGCGCCGCGCCCGCCCGACTGCATCCGGTTCAGGAAGAACAGCCACACCCCGAATACGATCAACATCGGGAACCAGAAGCCCAGCGTCGAAAGCAACCCGCCCCGCTGTTGCGGCTCGACGACGATCTTGACGCCGGCGGCGCGCAGGTCGTCCACGATGTCGAAATCGGCCGGCTGGACGGTGGTGATGCGGGTCTTGTCGGTCAACGTGGCGGTGATGGTCTCGCCGTCGATCATGACCTCGGTCACACTGCCGCTGTCGACCAGGTTCATGAAATCCGAGAACGGCTTTTCCTTGCCGGCACTGGCGGTGTTCCCGTCCTGGAAGACCCCGAACAGCGTCACGACCAGCAGGATGAGGATCGCCCAGAAGGCCAGATTTTTCCCGTTGCCCAAGTTCTCGTCTCCGATTCACAGCATCATCGGCCCGGTGGCCAGTGTATGGAACTACATAGGCGCTGTCGCCGCCAAATTAAGGGCCTGGCCGGCAGGCCGGACCTTATGTCGGCCTTTGGTTGCAGCGCAACACCCCATCGGTCAGTTTTTCTGCATGAATCGTGCAAACTGAGTCGATTTCCTGGCGATTGAGATAATCCGCCGCGGGAACCGCCAGCAGAACCCGGGCATCGGCAGGCGCCCCGGACCAGACCGCCGGGGCGGTCTGGCGCACATGGCGCGGCGCGTTTCGCCAATCCTCGGGCAACTGCGGGCCGCCTTCGGCGGCGAGCCGGCCGAGGCGGTTCAGCCCGGTCTCGCCGAGCGCGCCTGCCACGGCACCGCGCGGCCAGGGACCCCTGGCGTCGAGGCGCCAGCGGTTGTCCCAGCCGGATGCGCCGGCCTCGGCAAGCGGCACAGGGGGCTGGCAGGCAGCGGGCTCGCGGCAGATCAGGACGGCGCCCTGCGGCGCCGATGCGATCAGGCAGCCGCCCAGCGTCGCGGTGAAGTCGTCACCCGAGAGCACCTGGTCGAGCAGGGCCGAGAGCGCCCGGAACCGGGGCCGATACGCGGCGCCCGAGACCTGCATCAGCGTGTCGGCCAGCAGGCGCAGCGCGGTGTCGGGCTCGTCCGCCCGCATCGCCGGCGAATCGAGCCGGGCTTCGCCGAGGGGTCCCCAGCTGCGCGCCCGGTCCGCAAGCTGGCGCATCGCGCGCTCCAGAACCCGGCGCTGGCGCCGCAGGTGCCAGGCGGTGCGCGCCAGCCCTTCGGCCTCGATGCCCAGCGGCGCCAGCAGGGCCAGCGCCTTGCGGGTCTTGACCCGGTCGTATTCCGGGGCCTCGTTGGTGGGGTCCTCGATCCAGGCGATCCCCTCGGATTCCAGAAGGCGGCGCAGATCGGCGCGGCGGATGCCGAGCAGCGGGCGCAGCCAGCGGAGCCCGGCATGCAGGCGCTCGGACGCCATGCCCGACAGTCCCTCGGCGCCCGAGCCGCGCGCCAGCCTCATCAGCACCGTCTCGGCCTGGTCATCGAGGGTGTGCCCCAGCAGCACCGCCGGCAATCCCCGTCCGGTCGCCCAGGCGCCCAGCGCCGCGAGCCGCGCCTCGCGGGCGGCGGCCGAGAGGTTGCCGCCCGCGGCGCGCAGGTCGCCGGTGTGCAAGGTCCGGTGCGGTACCCCGAGGCGGGCTGCGAGGTCGGCGGCGGCCTGCGCCTCGGCGGCGCTTTCGGGCCTGAGGCCGTGGTCGACGGTGGCGGCCTCGATCACGCGGCCCCGCGCCGCAGCCCAGCGCTGCGACAGAACGAGCAGCGCGGTCGAGTCGCCGCCGCCGGATACGGCGACGCCCGCCGGACCTTCCGGGATCAGCCGGTCGAGCTCGGCGAGGACCGCGCTGGCCGTGTCCCCGCCCATCGCCGCGGCCCTAGCCGCAGCTGAGCGCGCCGAGCTCCGACTCCACCGAGCCGAGCACGTCGGGCGGGGCGGAGGGGAACTGGTTGCGCACCTCGCGCAGCGTCAGGCAGGCCTCGTTCAGCTGCCCGAGCCGGCCCAGCGTCACGCCCAGCCGCATGAGGTTCAGCGGCGCGCTGGCCGAGCCGCGGTCGCTGTTGTAGCCGTCCAGATAGCTGCGGGCGGCGTTCTGGTAGGCGCCGCGCACGAACTGGCTCTCGCCCATCCAGTACAGCGCCTCGCCGGTCAGCGGACTGCCGGGATAGGCGGTCAGGAAGCTGCGCAGCCGGTCCTCGCCCAGGTCGAAGCGGCCCTGCTTGATATCCTCGATGGCGCGGTCGAGGTCGCCGCGCTCGCTGATCGAGACAGCGGGCCCACCATCGCCGGCCGGGGCGGTGGCACCGCCGCCCAGCGGCTGGACAGGCGCCAGGTTCGAGATGTCGCCGCCCTCGAGCTCGGTCAGGCGGAACTCGATGTCGCCGAAACGCCGCGCGGCGTCCTCGGCAACGGCACGCTGCTCGAACTGCATCTGCTCCAGCCTGCCGGTCAGCTGGCGGATCTCGGCCTCGAGGCGATCGAGCCGCAGCATCGCGTCGCCGCCGAGGCCAGCGCCCGAACCGGCATTGCCGCCGCCCTCGGCACCGATGCGGGCACGGATATCCGCAAGCTCGGCATCGATGACGCTGAGCCGGTAGCTGAGGTCATCCGCCGATCCGGCCCCGGTCCATAGCTGCGCATTGGCCGGCAGGGCCATGGCGCCCAGCGCCAGAGCGGCAATGACGGCGAAACCGGCGCGCGTCAGGTGATGTCGGCGCATTCTTTCCTCCCTGGAATTCCCCGCGGGCGGAACCAGGTTCCGTCCGCGGGCCGGTCTTCGGCGAGAGCAGGACGGCGGGCCGTCAGCTGCTGGGCGCACCGACCACGATGCTGACCGCACGGCGGTTCTGCGACCAGGAAACCTCGTCCGAGCCAAGCGCGACCGGGCGTTCCTTGCCGTAGCTGACCGTGTTGAGGCGGCTGCCGTCAACGCCCTGGCCAACCAGGTAGTTGCGGGCCGAATTGGCGCGGCGGGCACCGAGCGCCAGGTTGTACTCGCGGGTGCCGCGCTCGTCGGCATGGCCCTCGATGGTCGCCGTGGTCCCGGGATTGGCCGCGAACCACTGGGCCTGCTTCGACAGGATGAACTGAGCCTCGGGCGACAGTTCGTGCTGGTCGGTGTCGAAGAACACGCGGTCGCCGACGACGACATTGAAATACTCGGCCGTGTTCGGCGCCGGCTGGCCGCTGTTGGCCCCGGCCGCTGCGGAGGGGTCGACCGCCGCGTCGTCGCCGGAATTGGAGCATGCCGTGATCAACGCGGCCGCACCCAGGATCGCCATGGTCATCAGTCTCATTGCAGATTTCTCCTTGCCTGCTCTCGTGGCCTTGTCTTCGGCCCTTTTCCCGCCCGTGGACGCGCACCTTGCGCAGTATCCATGCAGACCGGAATTTCTACAAGCCACCCACCACGGGAAGAAAATGGCGGGCGGCGGTTGTTCCCTTACCTTCGCACCGGCGACCATGCCGGGTCGGAGGCCGCGTTCGGGGTCTCGACGACCCTGAGGTTGCGGCCCGTTATGTCGATGCTCATCAACTGCGCGCGCCCTGCCTGGCCCGGGCTCTCGCGGAAGAAGGCGATCACCCGGCCATTGGGCGAGAAGGTCGGCCCCTCGTCCAGGAAGCTGGACGACAGCAGCCGCTCGTCGGTGCCGTCGGTGCGCATCACCCCGATATGGAACCGGCCGCTGAGGATCTTGGTGAAGGCGACGGTGTCGCCGCGCGGCGACCACACAGGCGTGCCGTAATTTCCGGCCCCGAAGCTGATCCGCTGTGCCGGGCCGCCATTGGCGGACATGATGTACAGCTGCTGGCTGCCGCCGCGGTCGGATTCGAACACGATCTGCGAGCCGTCCGGCGAGAACGAGGCCGAGGTGTCGATCCCCGGATTGTTGGTCAGGCGCCGCATCTGCCGGTCGGCCAGCCGCATGATGTAGAGGTCGGTGTTGCCCTCCTGGCTGAGCGAGAGGACCACCTGCGCGCCGTCCGGCGAGAAGCGCGGCGCGAAGGTCATGCCCGGGAAGGCGCCCAGCCGCTCGCGCCTGGCGGTGTCGAGGTCGATCAGATAGACCTGCGGCTCGCCGGTGTCGTAGGAGATGTACAGCACGGTCTGGTCATTGGGCGAGAATCGCGGCGTCAGCACCAGCCCGTCGGCGCCCGGCAGGTAGCGCAGGTTGGCGCCGTCCTGGTCCATGATCGCCAGCCGCTTGCGGCGGTCGCCCTTCGGCCCGGTCTCGTCGACGAAGACGATGCGGCTGTCGAAATAGGGTCCTTCGCCGGTGAGCTTGGAATAGATGCCATCGGCCACCTTGTGCGCCACCCGGCGCCAGTCGCCCGGGTCGGCGAGCAGTTGCAGCCCCTCGATCTGTTCCTCGGCGGCGGTGTCGAAGACCCGGAACTGCACCACCAGGCGCCCGTCGGTGGCCTGCGCCAGCCGGCCGGTCACCAGCGCGTCGGCATTGATCGTGCGCCAGTCGGCATAGGTCGGCACCACGTCGAAGCCGGGCTGGGCGGCGATGAAGGCGGCGGGCGGGATGATCCGGAACAGGCCCGAGCGTTCGAGGTCGGCCTTGATCACACCCACCATCAGCTCGGCCGTGCTGGCGATCTCGGGCCCCGCGGCCTCGAACGAGGTGACCGCGATGGGCAGCGGCTCGAACTGGCCACCGGCGACGGTGATCTGCAGCGGCGTGCCCTGCGCGGCGGCGCGCTCGCCCGCCACGAGGGTGGCGAGCAGGAGGGCCACAGCGACGAGCGGCAGCCTGGCGGCGATGGAGGTGAGCATCATGTGGAAAACCCGATCTCTTCTTCCGGAGTAAACGTGACGTGGATCAGCCTCCAGCCTTCGTACTTCGCAGGAGGAAGTTTGGCGAACTCGCCGAAGACAGCCGCTTTCTTCAGCGCCCGGGTCCCCGCCATGAACAGAGCCTGGCGCGAGCCCTCGTCGCCGCCGCTGGCATGCAGAAGCTCGGGTCCCCGGATGATCCTGCCGTCCTGGCTAAGCTCGATTCCGAGGGTCACTTGCAGGCTGCGGTCCGAGCGGTTTCCGTTATAGACGAAATACTGCTTGATCCCCAGGCGCAGGGCATCCTGCTCGCCGATGGTCACGGTCGCGGCGAACTGCGACTTCGATCCACTTGCCTGCTTGGCCGGCTTCGGCTCGTCCTTCGGCTTCGGCGCGGCCTTGACCGGGTCCGGGGCCGACGAGGCTTGGGCAGCGGCGGCGAGCTTTGCGGGGCGGGCGACCGGCAGGAGGGCTTCCTGCGGCGCCGCCTCAATTGGCGCGTCGGGCTGGGCCTCGGCCACCGCCTGGGGCTCGGGCTCCTGCGTCGGCTTCTCGGGCTCGGGCTGCGGTTCTTCGGCGGCCACCGGCTCGGGTTCGGGCGGCGGCGCCGGGCGCGGTGCGGGGGCGGGCGCCGGGGCGCTGGCCAGCGGCTGCAGCGGCTCGGTCGAGGGCGGGCTTTCGGGTGTCTCGGCCTGGCGGATCAGCGGATCGGGCGAGGGGATGACAGCGATCGAGGGGCGCGGCGCCTCGGTCGGCACGACCACCGGCGGCGGCGGGATCAGCAGGTTGGTGAAGTCCGGGCGCTCGTCCGGCGGCGCGTCGGTCTCGGCCAGCAACGGCATCTCGGGCACGTCGAGGGTCAGCTCCGGCGTCGCGATGTCGATTTGCGGCTGGTCGACCTGGGCCTCGGGCATCAGCTCGGCCGGGCCCTCATTGGGGACGACCGGCGCGGTCGAGAGCTGCGCGTCGAAATTGGTGCCGTCGACCAGCTCGACATTGGTCACGTTGAGCGGACGCGCCTCCTGGCCGGAAAACAGCCATGGCCCGAACATGACGAGGGCCAGAATACCCAGATGGGCACCTCCCGAAATGGCCGTTCCTGTCCGCATTGCCTTCGTCCGTCCCGGACCTCTCCCCGTATCTCAGTTCTGCTGCGGCTTGGGCTGATCGGTCACCAGCCCGATATTGCGGAAGCCGCCGGCGTTCAGCGCCCCCATGATCTGCATCACGAAACCGTAGTCCAGCGACCGGTCGGCGCGCAGGAACACCTTGTCCGAGCGGCGCTCGGCCTGGATCGCGGTCAGCTTCGGGATCAGATCCTCGGTCCCGACCTCGGTCTTCTGGATATAGACCTTGCCCTCGGCGTCCAGATTGATGGTCAGCGGCTCCTCCTGCTCGGTGGGCAGCGGCTGGGCCTGGGTCCTGGGCAACTCCAGCGGCACGCCCACGGTCAACAGCGGCGCCGCGACCATGAAGATGATCAGCAGCACCAGCATCACGTCGACCATCGGGGTCACGTTGATCTCGGACATCGGCTTGTTGTGGCTGCGCCGCAGCCGCGCCCCGGCCCGGCTCTTGGCGCCGCCCTGTCTGACTGCAACCATCACGCGTCTCCGCTCTGGCGGTCGATCTGGCGGCCGAGGATGGTCGAGAACTCGTCGGCGAAGTTCTCGAGCGTCCCGGTCAGCCGCTCGGCATCCGACGAGAGGCGATTATAGGCCACCACCGCCGGAATTGCAGCCAGCAGCCCCAATGCGGTCGCCAGCAGCGCCTCGGCGATGCCGGGCGCCACGACGGCCAGGTTGGTGTTCTGCTGCATCGCGATCGCCTCGAAGCTGTGCTTGATGCCCCAGACCGTGCCGAACAGCCCGACGAAGGGCGACACCGAGCCCACCGTCGCCAGATAGGAGAGCCGCCGGTTCGCCTCCTCGCTCTCGCGGGCGATGGCCACGTTCATCGCCCGGTCGACGCGCGCCTGGGTGCCGGGAATCAACCCGCCCTTCTCGCGCAACGAACGCCGCCACTCGGTCATTCCGGCGGTGAAGACCCGCTCGATCGGGGTGGCCGGCGTGTCGCCGATGCGCTGGAACAGCTCGTCCAGCGGCTCGCCGGACCAGAACTGGTCCTCGAACTTGCTGGACTGGCCCATCAGCCGGCGGAACACCAGCACCTTGTCGCAGATGATCGCCCAGGACCAGAACGACGCCAGCACCAGCAACAGCATGACGCTCTGCACGACAATGGTCGCGCGCGTGAACATCGCGATGACCGAAAAATCGATCGTATCCGCCTGCGGGGCGCCAAGCGCTGCCTCGCCGCCCGCAAGCTGCGCCGCCACGGTCAGCGCCGCGGCAGAAAATCCCACTGGGTCCATCGTCTCCTAAGCCCTGCTCTCGTGCCTCGTGCCCGCGCCGCCTTGCCCGTTCTGAAACGCTACCGCTACGCGGAATCGGGCGTGCTTATGCATCTTGGCGGCGCACACGTCCCCTTTATGCGCGATCTCGCGCCAAATTGCGAGATGTTCGCGACGCGAGCGGGGCTGAATCGCGAAATTTAGGTCAATCCGCCGTGATCAGGGCGGAAAGCCCGGTGCGGACATCGGCGGGCAGGCGCTGCGGCCGCCCTGCCCCGTCCATGCAGGCCACGGTCACCGACGCCCGGACCAGGCGGTCGGCTGAACGCCAGACCTCCTGCCCCATCTCGACCGAGGCGCCCTTCAGGTTGACCACGCGGGTGCGCACTTCCAGCATGTCGTCGAACCGGGCCGGCGCGAGGTAGTCGATGCCCAGGCTGCGCACCACGAAGACCAGCCCCCGGTCGCGCTTCAGCGCCGCCTGATCGATGCCGATGTCGCGCAGCGCCTCGGAGCGGCCGCGCTCGATGAAGCGCAGATAGTTGGCGTAATAGACCACACCGGCCAGGTCGGTATCCTCGTAATAGACGCGGATGGCGATGCGATGGGTCACGGCGAGTCCTCTCGCGGCGCCTCGGCCGGTTCTTCGACCGGGGAAGCCTGCATGACCGCAAGCCGCGCGGCCAGGCGAAGTGCCAGCGACGAGTCGATCCCGGCCGGCGGAATCGCCGGGTCGTAGGCGGCGCGAATCAGGGCGGCATGCCAAGGCTTGACCACGCAGCGGCGGTCCTCGCCGGTCAGCGCCACCGGGCTTTCGTCGGCGAAAGCGCCTTCGGTCCAGAGCAGGATGCCGAGGAAGGACTGGGTCACCGCCAGCGTCTGGGCCGAGACCCGCTTCATCTCGCTGCCGTAGCGGATCATGGTGATGCAGATGCAGACCGCGCCGTCGTCATCGAAGCCGAAGATCCGGTACTGGGTGGCACCGGCCACGGCCAGCCGGGTGACGAGCTTGGCGATGCCGGGGATCAGCTTGACCAGATGCGGGATGCCCGTCAGCTCGCCCCAGTCCTTGACGAAATAGACGATGAAGTTCGCCGCCAGGTCCGGGTCGACCTCGACGATTTCGAGCCCGGCCAGCTCGGCCACCGAGCCGAGCGACCGCTCGAACAGGCGCACGCCCGCGTCGTCGGTGCCATAGATCATCGGCGCCAGCGGCCGCCCCCAGCGCGAGAAGCGGAACGACCCGTCGGCACGGGTGAAAAGCGCCCTGACCCTGCCCGTGTCGTCGGTCATCCGATCACTCGCCATCCGGCTCGAACAGGTCGGCCTGCGCCGCGCCTTTCGGCGGCGTCAGCCCCAGATGCCGCCAGGCGCCCTGGGTCAGAACCCGGCCGCGCGGCGTTCGAGCCACCAGGCCCGCCTGCATCAGGAAGGGCTCGATCACCTCCTCGATGGCGTCGCGGGCCTCGGACAGCACGGCGCACATGGTCTCGACGCCGACCGGCCCGCCGCCGTAATGCTCGGCGATGGCGCCGAGGTAGCGCCGGTCGGCGCCGTCGAGGCCCAGATGGTCGACGCCGAGGCGTTCCAGCGCGCGGTCGGCCAGCGCCCGGGTCAGACGGCCCTCGGTCTCGACCAGCGCGAAGTCGGCCACCCGGCGCAGGAGCCGGCCGGCCACCCGGGGGGTGCCGCGGGCGCGCCGCGCGATCTCGGCCACGCCGTCGGGCGCGGCCTCGAGTCCCATCAGCCGGGCGGCGCGGCCGACGATTTGGGAAAGCTCGGCATGGGTGTAGAACTCCAACCGCGTCGGGATGCCGAAGCGGTCGCGCAAGGGCGTGGTCAGCAGGCCGAGGCGCGTGGTCGCGCCGATCAGGGTGAAGGGCGCCAGGTCGATGCGCACGGTGCGCGCCGCCGGCCCCTCGCCGATCACCAAGTCCAGCTCGAAATCCTCCATCGCCGGGTAGAGAATCTCCTCGACCACCGGGCTGAGGCGGTGGATCTCGTCGATGAACAGCACGTCGCGCGGTTCCAGATTGGTCAGCACCGCGGCGAGGTCGCCGGCCCTGGCGATGACGGGACCCGAGGTCATGCGGAAGTTCACCCCCAGTTCGCGCGCCACGATCTGGGCCAGCGTGGTCTTGCCGAGGCCGGGGGGGCCGTAGAGCAGCAGGTGGTCCATCGCCTCGCCGCGCTTGCGCGCCGCCTCGATGAAGACCCGCAGATTTGCCCGCGCCTCGGCCTGGCCGGTGAAATCGTCCAGCGTCTGCGGACGCAGGGTGCGCTCGTCCGAATCCGCCGGCTGCGGTGCTCCGCGCAGGGCGGGATCGGGCATCGGGTCTGGTTCGGCCATGGCCATAGCCTAGAGGTTCCTGCCCAGGGTTTTCAATGCCGCCTTGATCAGCCCGGACGATCCTTCGGCACCGGCCTCGGCCGCCTCGGCCACGGCGCGGGCGGCCTGCATGCGGTCGTAGCCGAGATTCACCAGCGCCGACAGCGCGTCGGCCGT
Organism: Thermohalobaculum sp.; assembly: GCA_035458445.1. Taxonomy (GTDB): domain Bacteria; phylum Pseudomonadota; class Alphaproteobacteria; order Rhodobacterales; family Rhodobacteraceae; genus Thermohalobaculum. The sequence goes on from DATHZU010000024.1 coordinate 11,526, forward strand.
CGCGGCCGCGTCCTCGGGCAGCGCGACCGGGGTTGCCGCCGGGAGCTGCGCCGCCGCGACCGGCCCGGAGGCCGCCGCGGTACGCTTGCCCTGCGCCCCCAGCGCCATGATGCCGGGCGCCTTGTCGCCGAGCTCGTTGACGATCCGCGCCGCGAGCTTCGGGCCGACACCGGGTGCCGAGCGCACAGCGCCGGCATCGCCCAGCGCCAGTGCCCGGCTGACGCCGTCGGGCCCCAGCGCGCCGAGGATCGCCAGCGATACCTTGGCGCCGACGCCCTGGACGCTGGTCAGCAGCCGGTGCCATTCGCGCTCGGCCAGGGTACGGAAGCCGATGAGCTGCATCAGGTCCTCGCGCACGACCATCTCGGTGTAGAGCGCCGCGACTTCACCCGGCGCCGGCATCGCCGCGAGGGTCGGGGGGGCGCAGTGGACGATATAGCCCACGCCCGCGGCCTCGATCAGCACATGGTCCTCGGCGACATAGTCGACCCGCCCGGTGATTTTTCCGATCATGAGATCTTGCCGATCATCTCGCGGCCTCCAAGGCCTGCGCCATCCGGCCGCCGGCCGCCGCCGCCCAGGCGTGACAGATGGCCACCGCCAGCGCGTCGGCCGCGTCGGCGCCGTTGAGCTTCACCCCCGGCAGCAATAGCTTCACCATGTGCTGGATCTGAGTCTTGTCCGCATGGCCGACGCCGACCACGGCCTTCTTGACCGCGTTCGGGGCGTATTCCGCCACCGCCAGGCCGTGTTGCGCCGGGACCAGCAGCGAGATGGCCCGCGCCTGCCCCAGCTTCAGCGTGCCCGCCGCGTCCTTGTTGACGAAGGTGTGCTCGACCGCCGCCTGGTCGGGCCGGTACTCCCGCACCACGTGCTCGATCTCGGTATGGAGCTGCATCAGCCGCCCGGCCAGATCGCCCTCGCCGCTGCCGCAAACGCCGTTGGCAACATGGGTGAGTCGGCTGCCCGAAACGTCGACGACGCCCCATCCGGTGCGCCGGAGCCCCGGATCGAAGCCGATCACCCGCATATGAAAATCCCCTGCCCGCTCGTTATTTTTCAACGATTAGCACGAAACGGGAACGAAAACCAGCGCGATCTGGGCCGAAATGTCGAATTCAGATCATGGGAAGTCGAATTTGTGCAGTGCAGCACGGTTGTGAAAAACGCATGCCAGTCATGCACTTATTGCAATTGTGTCGAGCGCATGATGCGCCTATCTACTCGTCAACCGGGGCGGGGATGCCGCCCAGACGTTAAGATAAGGAGACGCCGACATGACCATCACATCGATGACCGCCCCCGTTGCCCCGTTCGGCGCTATCACCGCCCACCGCATCGTGACCGGCTTCGAGTCCGCGCTGGCCGCGCTGCGCGAGTGGAACGAGACCCGGCGCACCATTGCGATCCTGCGCGCGCTGAACGCCGACCAGCTCGAGGACATCGGCCTGAGCCGCGCCGATGTCGAGGCCATGGGCCACAAGGGCTTCTGAGCCCCTGCCGACACTGGATACCACGACCCCTCCCACCGTGGTGACAAGGCCGCCCCACCTCCCTGGGGCGGCCTTTTAGTTTTGCGTGGTGCCGAGCGCGGTGCGGGCAGAAAGCCCGGCACGCTGTGCCATCCCGTCGTGCTCACCATGCGCGTGCTCCTGCGCGGCATGTCCTGGATCCTCACGGCTGCGCTGGCCGCCGGCACAACGCTGTGCTGCTGGCTGCTGTTCGCTGTGCTGCTGGAGGCGCCCC
>DATHZU010000025.1:0-3638 GCA_035458445.1 Thermohalobaculum sp.
ATGGGCGCGCACCGCCTGTTCCAGCGCCGGCACGCCGCCGTCGCCCACCGAGACGTCATGGCGCCGCCGGCGGCGCATGACCTCGAAGCTGAGCAGCAGCATCCACAGGCCCATGAGGCCCGCATAAAGCGCCGTCACCGGCATCGACATGGTCCCTTCCATCAAGGTCGCCCGGAGTCCCCCGCCGACATAGCGCCGGACGGCGGGATTTGGAAGGGAGGCTCGCCGGTCCGGTGTCGCGGCGGGCGCTGCGGCGCGTCATAGCCGGAGTTGCGGTCTGAACCGGCGAGCTCGGCGCTCCGGGGGATCGAGCCGACTGTGTTGTGGCTGAAGGCAAAGGCTCATTGTCGCAGGTCGACGATCACGTCGGAACGGCCCTTTAGGCGTTCCTTCCCCGGAGAATCCAAAACGCCGATGTCGTCGATCGCGGCGGCAAACGTCGCGCAGCCCTTGAACATCTCGCGAATCTCCTTCTCCGAAGAATGGCGCTTCCACCAAGAAGGATTGGCCAGCGCTATGCTGCGCAATTCGTCGGAGAACTGATCCAAACTGAGTTTCCCAATTTGTTTCAGTTCCATGTCGACATTGGCCATAGATGTCTTGACCTTGCGCGGGAGAAAGAAATTGCCCGCCAGATCGCCCAGATAATACCACCACTGCGATGGCGATAGCATGATCTTTACAACTTTAAACTTTCGTCCTTCAGAGTCGTAGAAGATTGCACCGTCAAATCCACCTTTCATGTAGTAGTCGGCGATGTTGAAGTCCCATCTTCGCGGCGAAGACAAACCGGCATTTCGCCCTCCCATTAGGACGTCCTTTTTCAAAGCCGCAATCGGGTAGGTCAATTTCCGCAATCGCATCCGTTAAGGTCCAACGCCCATGCAGTGATTACCGAAACCTAGCGAAACTTCCGCCATAACGGCCCATTCCGGTGTTCAATACCACGATCTACGGACTGGCCCGAATTTTCATTCCCAGACCCAAGACCGATGATTTCAAAGGTACGTCTCATTGGCGGACCGCTAGTTACGTTTGCACGTATTGCTCGTGGGATTAGCTCAGCGAACCCAATTGCCGCCGCCGAGGACGCCTGTGGTCGACCGCGGCCCGCCAAAGTGGCGCTAACCTTTTTATCGTTATATTTCCACGGCATGACATAGCGTCCGCATGCGGACACCCTGGCTCACTCCCGCGCGTAGACATCGTCGTAGCGTGTGATGTCGTCCTCGCCCAGATAGTCGCCGTTCTGGACCTCGATCAGGTGGGCCTCCGCGCCGCCGGGGTTCTCCAGCCGGTGGATCGCGCCCAGCGGCACATAGGTGGACTGGCCGGGACCGAGGTCCTCGACCCGGTCGCCCACCGTGGCGCGGAGCTTGCCCTGCACCACCACCCAATGCTCGGCGCGGTGCGCGTGCGACTGCAGCGACAGCCTGCCCCCCGGCCGCACCACGATGCGCTTGACCTGAAAGCCAGCGCCCAGCGCCAGGGTCTGGTACCAGCCCCAGGGCCGGTGATATCGGGGATAGTCGGTGGCCTGGTGCGCCCCCGAGCTTGCCAGCGCCTCGACCGCCTGCCGGACCTCCTGGGCGCGGGCCATCGGCGCCACCAGAACCGCGTCGGGCATCGCCACGGCGATCATGTTCTCCAGCCCCAGCCCGACCAGGACCTGGCCCGGATCCTCGGCCCGCAGCAGGCTGTCGCGGCAGTCGATCGCATGGGCCGGCCCGGCGAGGGCCACGCCGTCGGCGCCCTGCGGGCTCTCCTGCCAGACCGCCGCCCACGAGCCGACATCGCTCCAGCCGCAATCCATCGGCACCACCGTGCCGCCGCCGAGGCGCTCCATGACCGCATGATCCAGCGAGATCGACCGGTTGGCCGCATAGGCCTGTGCATCGGGGCAGCGGAAGCAGAGCTCGTCACGGCCCGCCGCGAGCGCCGCCTTGCAGGCCTTCAGGATATCGGGGGCATGCGCTTCGAAGGCCGCCAGCATGTCGCGGGCGCGGAACAGGAACATGCCGGAATTCCACAGATAGCGCCCGGTCGCCAGCATCCGCGCAGCCTCGGCGGCCTGGGGTTTCTCGACAAAGCGCAGGAACGGCCCGGCGCCCTCGCCCGGGGCCTGCGGCAGTTCCATATAGCCGAACCCGGTCTCGGGCCGGGTGGGGCGTATGCCGAAGGTCACGATCCGGCCCTGCCGCGCCGCTTCCGCGCCCAGGGCGATGGCGCGGTGGAATGCAGGCTCGTCGCGGATCAGGTGGTCCGAGGGCAGCGCCAGCAGCAAGGCGTCGGGATCGGTGGCGGCAGTCTCGAGCGCCGACAGGCAGACCGCCGGGGCGGTGTTGCGCATCCCGGGCTCGACCAGGATACGGGTCGCCTCCAGCCCCTCGTCCGACAATTGCTCGGCGACGGTAAAGCGAAACTCGCTGGTGGTCACTAGCACCGGGGGCCGGTAGGCGGGCCCGGCCATGCGCCGGAGCGTGCGGCCAAACAGGCTGCCGCCCTCGAACAGCGGGCTGAACTGCTTCGGGTAGGTTTTCCGCGACAGCGGCCACAGCCGGGTGCCCGAGCCTCCGCACAGGATGACGGGCAGGATGCCGTCCGTCCCGGCCGACCCCGGCCCCGCTGCGGCGCCGGCGCTCAATGGGTCCAGGCGCCCCGGCGGTTATGGGCGAAATTGCCGCCATAGCCCTGCGGCCGGATATTGGCGCGGCGCTTCTTCGGCTGCTCGACCGTATAGGCCAGGCCGTTGCGCCTGGCGTATTCCACCGCAGCCGCCTCGGTATCGAAACGCAGGCGGACCTGGCCGTTCATGTCGCCCGAACCGGTCCAGCCCATAAGCGGGTCGATCTTGCGCGGCTCGGCGGGTACGTATTCCAGCACCCAGGATTTGGTGTTGGCGACGCCCGAGGTCATGGCGTTCTTCGCGGGCTGATAAATACGGGCCTGCATGATCCTGTCACCCTCCGTCACGAGATGTCGCCCCATATCGCGCGGAAGGAGGGGTCGAGGCAAGGGTGAAACCGCGATTTGCCGCAGCCCGGCCCCTCGATCGGCTACAGGATCAGCGCCAGGAGTATCACCCAGACCGCCGCCCCGGCCAGAGGCGCAATCACCATGACCAGCGCCGGGCGGTCCGGTGCGCGCAGCGGAATCGGCTCGGCCACAACGCGAAAGGCGCCAGAAGGCGCCCGTGTAATCCCGTGGCCGGGTGTCGTTTCCGGAAGATCACGCCGCCAACCTGACACTGGGTGCGAGGGTGGGGTGGATGAAGCGTCAAGCTGGCGGCGATCTGCTGCTTGCGACATCATTAATACACCTTTAACGCGAGCGCCGTCAATCGCTTGCTACTTCCGGTCAAGCAACTTAGAGACCAAAAGTCTCAATGTTCTCTTAATGTGCACGTTCTGATTGCCTCGGGCGGTGCGACGGGCCATATCAGGGCCGAACTTCCGGGAGACCGCGATGCCTCACGACACCGCCGCCGCGAATCAGACCAGGGCTGGAAAGCTCGAGGGCGGCGTGCGCCTGACGATGCAGACCGATTTCCAGCCCGCCGGCGACCAGCCCGCCGCGATCGCCGAGCTGTCCGGGGGAATCGCTGCCGGCGAGCGTGATCAGGTGCTGCTGGGCGCCAC
>DATHZU010000026.1:0-4522 GCA_035458445.1 Thermohalobaculum sp.
GTGAAGGGCGACAAGGCGGCGCTGACCCGCGAGGGCGCGGACGTGCTGTATCATTTCCTGGTGATGCTGGCGGCTTCCGGTGTGGCGCTGGACGATGTCCTGGCCGAGCTGGAGCGCCGCGAGGGCATCTCGGGCATCGCCGAGAAGGCGGCGCGGGGGCGGCCCTGAGGCCTTGCCGCGCCGGCGCGGTCTGAACATCCGGTTAACCAAGCCGTGCCATGGTGGCGCCGATGACAGCGGAGCCCGCGATGTTCGAATGGCTGAAACCGGAACCCGAGCGGCCGGTGCTCGATTGCGCCTATCTGGAGCGGCTGGCCGGGCACCTCGGCAAGCCGGCCCTGGCGGAGCTGATGGCCGACGGCCTGATCGAGCTTGCCGACCGGATGCGGCGGCTGGACGAAATGGCCGCCGCGGGCGACCTGCGGGGGCTCGGGCGCCTGGGGCACGATCTGGTCGGCATGGCCGGGCATCTGGGCCTCAGCCGGCTGTCGGCCGGCGCGGCGGAACTGGCGCGCGGCGGGCATGACGAGCGGGCCGAAACCCTCGACACGGCCCGGGAAGTCCGGCACTGGAGCGACGAGGCGGCGGAGGCGCTGCGGAACTATCTTGGATTGTAATGCGCGCCCCGCAAGCGCGGTCACGCCGGGGTTGCGCCCGGCTGCAGGCGAGCTAGGCTCACCGGCGGCCTAGGCCGGATTCTGGAGAAGACGGAATGAGCGACGAGACTGATTCGACGGCAGAAGGCCGCCCGCCGGTCGCCGTGCGGCTGATCGAGGCCGGGGCGCTGGAGGACTATCTCGGTTCGCTGCCCGGGGCGCAGGCGGCCTGGGTTCGCGGCAATGGCTTCGACGCCCGGCTTGGCACGGCGCTGGCGCTGCCGGGGCCCGACGGCGCGGTCGAGCGGGTGCTGGTCGGCTGGGGCACCGCGGCGAAGCGGCGGCGCGACCGGCTGCATCTGGGCGCCTTCGCCCGCAGCGCCCCGCCGGGGAGCTACTGGCTGGAGACCGACCTGCCGCCCGACGAGGCCGAGCAGGCCGCGCTGGGCTGGCTGCTGGGGCGCTACCGGTTCGACCGCTACAAACCCGCGGAGAGCCGCGGGGAGGCCGATCTGGAGACGCCGGAAGGGGTCGACGGCGCGCGGCTGGGCGCGATCGCCGAGGGCGTGTTCATCGCCCGCGACCTGATCAACACGCCGGCCAACGACATGGGTCCAGAGGCGCTGGAGCAGGCGGCGCGCAAGATCGCCGAGCGCCATGGCGCCGAGGTGGAGGTCACCACGGGAGAGGCGCTGATCGAGGCCAATCTCCCGCTGATCCATGCGGTCGGGCGTGCGGGGCCGCAGGCGCCCCGGCTGATCGATATCCGCTGGGGCGCCGTGGATGCGCCGAAGGTGACGCTGGTCGGCAAGGGCGTGTGCTTCGACACCGGCGGGCTGGACATCAAGCCGTCGGCCTCGATGGCGCTGATGAAGAAGGACATGGGCGGCGCGGCGAATGTGCTGGGGCTGGCGCATATGATCATGGGGCTGGGGCTGCCGGTGCGGTTGCGGGTGCTGATCCCGGCGGTGGAGAACTCGATCTCGTCGGGTTCGATGCGGCCCGGCGACATCCTGCGCTCGCGCAAGGGGCTGACGGTCGAGATCAACAACACCGATGCCGAGGGCCGGCTGGTGCTGGCCGACGCGTTGGCGCTGGGGGCGGAGGAGGCGCCCGGGCTGATGATCGACATGGCGACCCTGACCGGCGCCGCCCGGGTGGCGCTGGGGCCGGACCTGCCGCCTTTCTTCACCGATGACGAGGGTCTCGCCCGCGACGTGGCGGCGGCCTCGGAACGGGTGGCCGATCCGGTCTGGCGGCTGCCGCTTTGGCCCGCCTACGAGCGCGACATCGAGCCCGGCATCGCCGATCTGGACAACGCGCCGAAGACCGGCTTCGCCGGGGCGATCACCGCGGCGCTGTTCCTGAAGCGCTTTGCAGGCGGGGTGCCCTGGGTGCATTTCGACATCTTCGGCTGGAACCCCGCCGACCGTCCCGGCCGCCCCAAGGGCGGCGAATGCCAGGCGGCGCGGGCGGTGCTGTCGATGCTGGAGACCCGCTACGGGGACGGGGCATGAGCTTCGATTCCCGCCGCATCCCGGCCAGGCCCGATCTGGCCGCGGCGCATCTGAAGGGCAAGATCGAGGCCGAGAGCTATGCCGAGGCGAAGGCGATGCGCGTCTCGGTGCCGCTGGCGCCGCTGACGATGCGGCCGGACGGCGAGGCGATGCTGGCCACGCAGCTGCTCTACGGCGAGTCGTTCGAGGCCTACGAGCAGGACGGCGCCTGGGCCTGGGGCCAGTCGGCCATCGACGGCTATGTGGGCTACGTCCCCGGCGCCTGCCTGGAGCCCGCCGGACCCGAGCCGACCCACCGCGTCGCGCTGCCGATGACCCATGTCTATCCGGAGCCGGCGCTGAAGACCCGGCCCATCGGCTGGCTGAGCTACGGCGCCCTGGTGCGTGCCGAAGGGGCCGAGGCAGGCTTTGCCGCGCTTGCCACGGGCGGTTTCGTGCCCGCGCAGCATCTGGCGCCGCGGGCAGCCCCCGCCGCCGACTGGGTCGCCGAGGCCCTGCGCTTCCTGGGCGCGCCCTATCTGTGGGGCGGCCGCTCGGCCGCCGGGCTCGACTGTTCGGCACTGGTGCAGCTGGCGCGGCAGGCGGCAGGCTTCGACTGCCCGCGCGACTCGGACATGCAGCGCGAGGAACTGGGCGAGACGCTGGCCGAGGGAGCCGCGCCCGCGCGCGGCGATCTGATGTTCTGGAAGGGCCATATCGGGGTGATGCTCGACGCCACGCGGATGCTCCATGCCAACGCGCATCACATGGCCTGCGCCATCGAGCCGCTGGAGGGCGCGCGCGCCCGGATTCTGGCAATCGGAGAAGGGCCGGTCTTGCGTCACGCGCGCCTCGACGCCGGGGATTCCGGCCGCTAGAATCCGCCGCAACCCGGAACCGGGAGACAGGCGGATGAGCAGGTGCGCGATGCATGGCACAAGGGCAGTACTGGGATTGGCGGCGTTTCTGGCCGCGGGATGCGTGACGGCCGGTGGCAAGGCGCCGGCGCAGACCGAAAGCGCCGCGGCGACCGTGGCGCCGCAGCCGCCCGCCCGGCCTGCCGCTGCGGCGGGAACGGGTGAGAGCGCGGTGACCCCCAGCGCCGATTTCACGTCCTGGCGCAACGGGTTCCGCCAGAGGGCGCTGGCGGCGGGCATCTCGGCCGCCACCTTCGACGCCGCCTTCAAGGGCGTCCGCGTCAACGCGCGGGTGCTGGAGCTGAACGCCTACCAGCCGGAATTCGTCCGCCCCATCTGGGAGTATCTGGAGAAGGCCGTCTCGGACACCCGAATCGCCGACGGCCTGGCGCGCTCGGCCGAGCAGCGCGCGACGCTGGACCGGATTCGCGACCAATATGGGGTCGACCTGGGGATCGTGGCGGCGATCTGGGGCATCGAGAGCGCCTATGGCTTCAACTACGGCTCGATCCCGGTGATCGAGGCCCTGGCGACACTGGCCCATGAGGGGCGCCGGCGCGTCTTCGCTGAGGAGCAACTGATCGCCGCGCTGCGCATCCTGCAATCGGGCGACGTGACGCCCGCGCGCTTGATCGGGTCCTGGGCCGGGGCGATGGGCCACACCCAGTTCATCCCCACGAGCTACGCCGATTATGCGGTGGACTTCACCGGCGACGGCAAGCGCGACGTGTGGAGCGACGACCCCGCCGATGCGCTGGCCTCGACGGCGAACTATCTGGCGCGGTTCGGGTGGGCGCGGGGCGAGCCCTCGGTGATCGCCGCGACCCTGCCGGCGGGCTTCGACTACCGGCTGGCGGACGACACCACCCGGCGCAGCATCGCCGAGTGGCAGGCGCTGGGGGTGGCCCGGGCGGGCGGCGGCACGTTCCCCGCCTCGGACTCGGTGACGCTGCTGCTGCCGGCGGGCGCCGGGGGGCCGGCTTTCGCCGCCTATCCGAACTTCCGGGTGATCAAGCGCTACAACAACGCCACCTCCTATGCGCTGGCGGTGGCGCTGCTGGGGTCGCAGCTGGACCCGTCCATCGGCTTCGGGCTGACGCGGAACATGTCGTGGCCGCGCAACGACCGGCCGCTCAGCCGGGGCGAGACCCAGGAATTGCAGCGCCGGCTGACCGCGCTGGGCTTTCCGACCCAGGGGGTGGTTCTTTCGCGAGGTGCCGATCACCGAGTTCCTGTTCGGCCTGAACTGGAGCCCGCAGACGGCTATCCGGGCAGACCAGGTGGGTTCCTCCGGCAGTTTCGGCGCCGTGCCGCTCTTTACCGGCACGTTGCTGATTACGGGCATCTCTATGGTCGTCGCGGTGCCCGTCGGGCTGATGACGGCAATTTTCCTCGCCGAATACTCCTCGGACCGCGTGCGGGCAATCACCAAGCCCATCCTCGAAATCTTGGCCGGTATCCCGACCGTGGTTTACGGCTTCTTCGCGGCGCTGACCGTCGCGCCCGCCGTCAG
>DATHZU010000027.1:0-2712 GCA_035458445.1 Thermohalobaculum sp.
GGCCGGTCGATGTCCGATCTGAAGCGCGCCCTGCCCCGGACCTGGTCGACCCCCACCATGGCGCCCTACTGTCCGGACGAGGAGAAATACGCCGTCAGCGACCGGCTGACCGCGCGGCTGGTGGCGATGGCCGAGGCGGGCGGCAGGATCGGCCCGCTGGAGATCGAGCGGGTCGTCACCGTCAACGGCGCCCGGGTGATGCTGCGGGGCGGTTCCTGGGCGCTGGTGCGGGCATCGTCGAACACGCCGAACCTGGTGGTGGTCTGCGAAAGCACGCAGTCCGAGGCGGAGCTGCGCGCCATCTTCCAGGGAATCGACGCGGTCATCTGCACCGAGACCTCGGTCGGCGATTACGACCAGACCTTCTGAGTGCGGCCCCATCGGTCATGCCCGCGGAGGCGGGCATCCACGGCTGGGCTGGGTCCCCGCCTTTGCGGGGACGACCTGGGAGAATGCGGCTTCCGCCGGTCGATCCTGCCTGAACGAAGACCTTATAAACCTCTGACAACTTCCTTCATGTAATCGGAAAAATCCCCCTTTAGATCGTCCCGCGCCAAGGCGAAGGCCACCGTCGCCCGAAGCAATCCGGCCTTCGAGCCGCAATCGTAGCGCGTTCCCGCGAAGCGGTAGCCATAGACCGGTGCGCCGGCGCGGGCCTCGGCGTCGATGGCGTCGGTGAGCTGGATCTCGCCGCCCGAGCCGCGCCGCATCGCGCCCAGCCGCTCCATCACCGAGGGCGTCAGGATGTAGCGCCCGATCACAGCGGTGTTCGAGGGCGCGGCGTCGGGTTTCGGCTTTTCGACCAGCCCGCTGGCACGGACCATCGAGCCGCCGTCCTCGGCGATCTCCAGCGCGCCGTAGCTGGAGATCTGGTCGGCGGCCACATCCATCGCCGCCACCATGCAGGCGCCGGGGCCGATCTCGGCATAGGCCTCGACCATCTGCTGCAGGCAGGGCGTGTCGCCCGCGATGACGTCGTCGGGCAGGATCACCGCGAAGGGGCGGTCATCCAGCAGCCGCCGGGCGCACCAGACCGCGTGGCCGAGGCCCAGCGCCTCCTGCTGGCGGATATAGGCGATGGCGCCCGAGGGCATGGTCGAGTTCCTGACCTCGGCCAGCAGATCGGCCTTGCCCTTCTCCTCCAGTTCGCGCTCCAGCGACGGGGCGCGGTCGAAATAGTCCTCGAGCGCGCTCTTGCCGCGCGCGGTCACGAAGATGAATTCGGAGATGCCGGCCGCGCGCGCCTCGTCGATGGCGTACTGGATCAACGGCCGGTCGATCAGCGGCAGCATCTCCTTCGGCATCGATTTGGTCGCCGGCAGAAACCGGGTGCCGAGACCGGCGACCGGGAACACGGCGGTGCGGATTCTCTTCGGCAATTCAGTCTCCTGCCATCGTTATCTCATGTTCTTTCTCTATAGCATCATGGGCCCGCCGCAGCAACGAGACTACGCGATCCCCCGGTCGGCCAGCACGCGCTCGATCCGGGGTACGTCCTCGGGGTTGTTCAGCTCCCAGAAATGGGCGCCGCGGGCTTCCACCTCGACACAGTGCACGGGCTCGCCGCTCTCCATGAAGCGGAGTTGCTCCAGCCCCTCCCAACGCTCCAGCGGGCCAGGCTGCATGGCGACATAGCGGGCCAGCGCGTCGGGCCGGTAGGCGTAGACGCCCACATGATGGAAGACCGGGCAGGTCTCGCCCTCGGCCAGGGCGCGGCCGGTGTAGGGAATGACCTCCTTCGAGAAGTAGAGCGCCCGGCCGCGGGCGTCGAACACCGCCGTCGTCGCCCCGACACGGCCGGCGCGGCGGTCGGCCAGGAAGCTCTCCATCGCCTGGGCGTCGCAGCGCAGCACCGGGGTCGCGACCGAAACCTCGGGCCGCGCCCGCATCTCGGCCACCAGCGCCTCGACGAACCAGGGCGGCGTCAGAGGCGCGTCGCCCTGCAGGTTGACGACAATCTCCGCGCCGCCGAGCACCGCCAACGCGGCGGCACAGCGCTCGGTGCCGTTGGCGCAATCGGGCGAGGTCATCGCAACTTCGGCGCCGAAGCCCCGGGCCTCGGCCTCGATCCGGGCGTCGTCGGTGGCGACGACGACACGGTCGATGCCGCTTACCTGGCAGGCCGCATCCCATGTGCGCCGGATCAGGCTGCGAACCTCGCCCGTGGCCCCGCGCAACGGCGCCAGGGACTTGCCCGGATACCGGGTCGAGCCGTAGCGGGAGGGGATGATGATGATCGCGCTCATGCGGCGGCTCCGGCAGGGCAAAGGGCGACGCCGGGGGCCAGCGCCAGGAAGAACGGGTTCTCGTAGCCCGGCTTGCCATAGGTCAGGGGCTGATGATTGTCGTAGCGCAGCACGCTGCCCCCGGCGGCGCGCAGTACGGCATGGCCGGCGGCGGTGTCCCACTCCATGGTCCGGCCGAGGCGGGGATAGAAATCGGCCTCGCCGCAGGCCAGCAGGCAGAATTTCAGCGATGACCCGGCCGATTTGAAATCGGCGACACGGTAGCGCGCGATGTAGTCGTCGGTGGCCTTGTCGCGGTGCGATTTCGAGGCGACGACCACCAGCGCCGCGTTGTCCGGCAGCGATACCCGGATCGACCGGGCCGAGCCCGGCACCGGCTGGCCCTCGGCGTCGACGGATTCCTCGACGGCTCCGTCTCCTTTGGTGCGGAACAGCCTGCCGGCTGCGGGCGCGTAGACGGCGCCCC
>DATHZU010000028.1:0-6550 GCA_035458445.1 Thermohalobaculum sp.
ACGATGGTCACGCTGACCAGAACCGCCGAGACGTCGAGCCGCAGGCTGAGCGCCACGGCGCCGCGCACCAGCGCATCGCCGGCGGCGATCAGGATGACGAGCCCGACGGCAAGGTACAGGATATCGTCCATGACGGCAGGCTTGTCCTCTCTCCGCGCCGTCCCGCGCGGTCAGCCGCGCGAGATGCCGGTGCCGGGGCAATCGCAGTCTCCGCCCGGCAGGCGGAAGACGCCGCATTTCGGGCAGGGTGCGAGGTCGGCGGGTTCGGGCGGCGGCGGCCCCTCGGGCTTGCCGCGCTTCCTGCCCGCCGCCATGGCCGGGCGCAGCAGGGCGAACCAGACGACGATCAACGCCGCTGCAAGAAGTCCGTACTTCGCGAACATCCCTGGTTTCTCCCTCGCTGCCGCTGCCGCCGAAAGCTAGGGTCCGCAGCGCCCGGGATCAACCTGGGAAGCGCTGCTGCGCGCACCGTTTGTCGAAAATTAACTGTGCCGGTGGGATCGGTGGTGTATAATCCGAGCCCCGCCACCGGCCAAGGTAGAACCGCCGATGAAGGTCATGGACCAGAAGGATCTGCTGCTCGCCGAGCTGAGCGAGCTGCGCCGCCAGCATCGCGCGCTGGACGATGAGATTGACGGTTTGGCCGAGGCGGCGCTGGCCGATCAGCTGCGGATCAGGCGGCTGAAGAAGAAGAAGCTGCAGCTGAAGGACGACATCGCCCGGCTGGAAGACAAGCTTTATCCGGACATCATCGCCTGAGCCGCCGGAAGCCCGGCCGGGTCCATGGCGGTGCGGCAGCGCTGCGATGGTGCTTGCGGGCCGCGGTCGCGCCGGTATAGTGCGGCCTTCTTTTCGGGGCGGCGGCAGGGAAGGCATTCCGGATGGACAAGCCACAAGTCGGCATCGTCATGGGCAGCCAGTCGGACTGGGCGACGATGCGCCGCGCCGCCGAGGTGCTGGACGAGCTGGGGGTCGCGCACGAGGTGCGGATCGTCTCGGCGCACCGCACGCCAGACCGGCTGTTCTCGTATGCCGGGGACGCCGCGGGGCGCGGCCTGAAGGCGATCATCGCGGGGGCGGGCGGTGCCGCGCATCTGCCCGGTATGCTGGCCGCCAAGACCCGGATTCCGGTGCTGGGCGTGCCGGTGCAGAGCAAGACGCTGAGCGGCCTCGACAGCCTGCTTTCGATCGTGCAGATGCCGAAGGGCGTGCCCGTCGGCACGCTGGCGATCGGCGAGGCCGGGGCTGCCAATGCGGCGCTGCTGGCGGCGGCCATGCTGGCGACCTCGGATGCGGGCCTGGCCGCGCGGCTGGACGCCTGGCGCGCCGCGCAGACCGACGCGGTGGCCGAGGAGCCCGCCCGTGACTGACGGCCCCCTGCCGCCGGGCAGTACCATCGGCATCCTGGGCGGCGGGCAGCTGGGGCGGATGCTGGCCATTGCGGCGGCACGGCTGGGGCTGAAATGCCATATCTACGAACCGGGCGCGAACCCGCCGGCGGCCGACGTCGCGGCGGCGGTGACCACCGCCGGCTATGGCGACGCCGGGGCGCTGGCGCGCTTTGCCGAGGCGGTCGACGTCGTGACCTTCGAGTTCGAGAACGTGCCCGCCGAGGCCGCCGCCACGCTGGCGGCCCATGCGCCGGTGCGGCCGAACCCGAAGGCGCTGGAGATCGCTCAGGACCGGGTGACGGAGAAGAGCTTCCTCGCCGATCTCGGCATTCCGGTGGCGCCCTGGCGCGCCGTCGGTGACCTGCGCGACCTGAAGGCGGCGCTGGCCGAGATCGGTACACCCTCGATCCTGAAGACCCGGCGGCTGGGCTATGACGGCAAGGGACAGGTGCGGATCAAGGACGCCTGCCGCGCCGATGCGGCCTGGGACGAGGTCGCGGGCGCGCCGGCGATCCTGGAAGGCTTCGTCGCGTTCCAGCGCGAGATATCGGTGATCTGCGCCCGGGGCCTGGGGGGCGAGGTGGTCTGCTTCGACCCTGGCGAGAACATCCATCGCGACGGCATCCTGCACACCACGACGGTGCCCGCCCGGATCGCCGCCTCAACCCGGATGGACGCGGTGCTGATGGCGGGCAAGATATTGAACGCGCTTGATTATTTTGGCGTGATGGGGGTCGAGATGTTCCAGGCGGCGGATGGCCGTCTGCTGGTCAACGAGATCGCGCCCAGGGTCCACAATTCGGGGCACTGGACCATCGAGGCCTGCGTGATCGACCAGTTCCAGCAGCATATCCGGGCGGTGGCAGGATGGCCGCTGGGCGACGGGGCACGGCACTCGGATGCAGTGATGACCAACCTGATCGGCGCGGATGCGGCGGACTGGCTTGCGCTTGCTGGCGAGGGGGCGGGGCTCCACCTCTATGGCAAGGCCGAGATCCGGGCGGGCCGCAAGATGGGCCATGTGACCCGGATCGCAGCGAGGAGCGCCTGAGATGGAGATCAGCCGGGGTGAATGGGCGGTGCTGGGCTTCACCATCGCCTATATGGCGGGGTTCACGCTGTTCTTCCTAGCCGGCGGCGACGGCGAGTTCCTGTGGTACGCCGCCACCATGGCCCTGCTGGTGGGGCTGGTGGCCTGGCTGGCGCGGCAGGCGGAGGTTCCGGTCGCGCTGCTCTGGGCGCTGACCGGCTGGGGCTTCGCCCACATGGCGGGCGGCGGCGTGCCGGTGGGCGACACCGTGCTCTACGGCGTGCAGCTTCTGCCTCTGGTGGGCGAGGGCGAGCTCAGGCTGCTGAAATACGATCAGGTCGTGCATTTCTACGGCTTCGGCACCACGGCCTGGCTGCTGTGGCACCTGATGGGGCATTACCACCCTGGAATGCGGGGCTCGTGGGCGCTGCTGATCTACCCGGCACTGGGCGCCATGGGGCTGGGAGCGGCCAACGAGATGGTCGAGTTCGCGGCGGTGCTGATCTTCCCCCAGACCGGTGTCGGCGGTTATTACAACACGGCGCTGGACCTGGTGTTCAACGCGGCCGGGGCGGTGTCGGCGATGGCGGTCGTGGCGCGGGTGGCGCGGTAGCGGGCTAACCGAGCCGCGGCCGAAAATCCGGAAACGCGTGGCCAATCGCGGGCGGTAGAGGTAGACTTCCCTCCGGCGACCCGGCGGCGGAATCCAAGCCAGAACCAGGGCGCTGCAATCAGGGGGGAGAAAATGACCTATTTCGATCTGGGACCCTATTCCCGGGAGATCACCACGTCGTCGGCCGAGGCGCAGCTGTGGTTCGATCGCGGGCTGAACTGGCTGTTCGGGTTCAACCATGGCGAGGCGATCAAGTGCTTCAAGAAGGCGCTGGGTCACGACCCGGCCTGCGCCATGGCGCATTGGGGTGTGAGCTATGCCTCGGGGCCGAACTACAACCTGCCCTGGCACCTCTACGATCCGCACGGGCGGCAGATGGCGCTGGCGGCATCCTACGACGCCATGCAGGGCGCGCTGCAGCATGCCGCCGAGGCGAGCCCGGTCGAGCAGGCGATGATCCGGGCCCTGCCCGCGCGCTATCCGCAGCGCGCGGCGATCGAGGACATGGCGCCCTGGGACAAGGCCTACTCCAACGAGATGCGGAAGGTTTTCGAAGCCTACCCCGACGACCTGGAGGTCCGCGCGGTCTTCGCCGAAGCGATCATGAACGAGACGCCGTGGAAGATGTGGGATCTGCCCTCGGGCAAGCCCGCCAAGGACGCGGGCACCGTGGAGGCGATGAAGGTGCTGGAATCCGCCTTTAACACCATTCCCGCCGCGTGGGACCATCCGGGATTGCTGCACCTCTATGTCCATCTGATGGAGATGTCGCCCTTCCCGCAGAAGGCGCTGCGCGCCGGCGACCGGCTGCGAACCATCATGCCGGACTCGGGCCACCTGATTCACATGCCCACGCATCTGGATGTGCTGTGCGGGTTCTACCGGGACGTGCTGGTCCATAACCAGAAGGCGCTGGAGCCCGACCGCCGGTTCCTCGCCTATTCGGACGATCCGGGCGTCTACCTGATCTACGTCATCCACAACTTCCATTTCGCCATCTACGGCGCGATGTTCCTGGGCCAGTTCACCCCGGCGATCGCGGCGGCGGAGGAGCTGATCGCCACGGTGCCGGAGGCGGCGCTGCGCATCGAGTCGCCGCCGATGGCGGATTTCCTGGAAGCCTATCTGACGATGAAGCAGCACGTCCTGGTGCGCTTCGGCAAGTGGCGCGAGATCATCGCCCAGGAGCTGCCGGAAGATCGCGAGCTCTACTGCTCGAACGTGGCGATGATGCATTATGCCAAGGCGGTGGCGCATTCGGCGCTGGGCGAGGTCGAGCAAGCCGAGGCCGAAAAGGCGCAGTTCATGGCGGCGAAGGCGCGGGTGCCAAAGAGCCGGCGCGTGCACAACAACAAGGTCATCGACCTTCTGGGCGTGGCCGGGGAAATGCTCGACGGCGAGTTGGAGTACCGCAAGGGCAATTACGACGTGGCCTTCGCCCATCTGCGCAAGTCCGTCGAACTGGACGACAACCTGCCCTATGACGAGCCCTGGGGCTGGATGCAGCCGACCCGCCATGCGCTGGGGGCGCTGTTGCTGGAGCAGGGGCGGGTCGACGAGGCCGAGGCGGTCTACCGGTCGGATCTGGGGCTCGATGGAAAGCTGAGCCGGGCCTGCCAGCACCCGGACAACCTGTGGTCGCTGCACGGGCTGCACGAATGCCTGACGCGGCGGGGCGAGAAGGTCGAGGCGCCGCTGATCAAGCAGCGTCTGGACCTGGCCGCGGCGCGGGCCGAGGTGCCGATCAAGGCGTCCTGCTTCTGCCGCCAGGTGGCGATGGCTGCCGAGTAGCGCGCTCGCGCGTGTCGCCTTCGACCCGGGTCATCCGCCTCGCCACCGTCATCCTCCGCGAAGGCGGAGGATCTCGTGACATTTCAAGGAGATTCCCGCCTTCGCGGGAATGACGGCGACTGAGGGAGTGGGGCTGGGTCTACCCGATACGCTCTAACCGACGACGAACACGTGCAGCGCCACTGGCCCGTGTGCGCCCAGTTGCAGGGTCTGGCCGATATCCGCCGAGCGCGAGGGGCCGGTGACCATGTTGACCGTGCGCGGGTCGAGGCCGCGCCGGCGCCAGGCTGCCCACATGTCCTCGAAGCCGGCCTTGATGTCCTCGGCCTTCACCACCACGAAATGGGTTTCGCCGAGGAAGGTCAGGGTCACCGGGTTCTGCGGGCCGGAGGCCAGGATCAGGGTGCCGGTCTCGGCCATCGCCAGCTCGGCGCGGCTGAGGGTGGCGGGCTCGGCCAGGCGGCCGATGCCGATGCTGCGCCCGACGGTGCCCCAGTCGCGGTCGAAGGCCGGGTCCGCGCCGGTGCGGATCGCGGCGGGCAGGTTGCGGTTGCGCAACTCGTCTGCCAGCGCCCCGGGCAGATCGTCGAGCGAGGCGATGCGCGAGGCGGTGGCGTCGACCGCGACGGCCTTCTCGATGAATTGCGCGACGCGCTTCTCGCAGTCCGTCTGCGCCGCCGCGGGGATCGGGGCGGACTGGCCGGTGCGCGCGGCCACGGCCGTCGGGTCGCCGCCGCCGGTGGCGCGCCGGACGCGGGCGAGGATGCTGTCGCGGGCGCTCATCGCTTGCCCCTCCACTGCGATTGGAACGTGCCGCCCTGCGGGGCGGGGAAGTCGCGCCCCCCGGTCCAGCCGCCGCCGAGCGGCAGCGAGGAGATACGGCCCCTGCCGCGTGCCCAGATCCTGAGCCCCAGGCTCGCGGCGCGGGTGGTCAGGCGGAAGAGCCAGGGGCGAGCCGCGACCATGCGCCAGACGCCGAGGCCGAAGCGGACGGCGCCGGGCGAAAGCTGGCGCTCGAACTCGCGCTCGCGCCAATGGCGCATCATCTTCGGCAGCGGGATGCGCATCGGGCAGACGCTCTCGCAGCGGCCGCAGAAGGTCGAGGCGTTGGGCAGCTGCCCGCCCTTCTCGACACCGATCAGCGAGGGGGTCAGCACCGCGCCCATCGGCCCAGGATAGACCCAGCCATAGGCGTGGCCACCCACCGCCTGGTAGACCGGGCAGTGGTTCATGCAGGCGCCGCAGCGGATGCAGCGCAGCATGTCCTGGAAGTCCGAACCCAGCATGCTGCTGCGCCCGTTGTCCAGCAGCACCACATGGTATTCCTCGGGTCCGTCCGGGTCCTCGGCGCGCCGGGGGCCGGACGAGAAGGTGGTGTAGACGGTGATCTCCTGACCGGTGGCCGAGCGGGCCAGCACGCGCAGAACGGTCGAGGCGTCCTCCAGGGTGGGGACGATCTTCTCCAGGCTGGCCATGACGATATGGACCTTCGGCAGCGATTGGCTGAGGTCGCCGTTGCCTTCGTTGGTGACGATGACCGACTGGCCGGTCTCGGCAATCAGCAGGTTGGCGCCGGTGATGCCGACCTCGGCCTGGAAATACTTCTCGCGCAACACGCTGCGCGCCTCGGCCAGCAGGTCCGGCAGTTCCGAGAGGTTTCGGTCGGGATCGAGATGGGTGTGCGTCTTGCGGAACTCGGCCTCGATCTGGGGCACCGTGACGTGG
>DATHZU010000029.1:0-19295 GCA_035458445.1 Thermohalobaculum sp.
CGAGTTGCTGAAGGGCGTGCTCGAAAGCTTCGCACGGCTGAACGCCGAGGCCGATCTGGTTCTGGTCGAGGGGGCGGGCAGCCCCGCCGAGGTCAACCTGCGCGCGGGCGACATCGCCAATATGGGTTTCGCCGCCGCCGCGCGCGTGCCGGTGGTGCTGGCGGGCGACATCGACCGGGGCGGCGTGATCGCCCAGATCGTCGGCACCAGGGCCGTGATCGCACCGGAGGATGCCGCGCTGATCAGGGGCTTCCTGATCAACAAGTTTCGCGGCGACATAAGCCTGTTCGACGACGGCTACCGGCTGATCTCCGAACACACCGGCTGGCCCGGCTTCGGAATCGTCCCTTGGTTCGCCGAAGCCGCCCGGCTGCCCGCCGAGGACGCCGCCGATATCCGGCCCTCCCCCGCCGGCGGGGCGGTCAGGATCGTCTGCCTGCACCTGTCGCGGATCGCGAATTTCGACGACCTCGACCCGCTGAAGCTGGAACCTGGCGTCACGGTCGAGATGCTGGGTCCCGGCAAGGCCATCCCCGGCGATGCCGCCTTGGTGATCCTGCCGGGGTCGAAGTCGACGCGGGGCGACCTTGCCTTTCTCAGGGAACAGGGCTGGGACGTGGACCTCGCTGCGCATCGCCGCCGGGGCGGGTGCATCCTCGGCATCTGCGGCGGCTACCAGATGCTGGGGCGCGCGATCTCGGACCCCGACGGGATCGAGGGCGCGCCGGGGACCAGCGACGGGCTGGGACTGCTCGACGTCGAGACGGTGATGACGCCCCAGAAGCAGCTGACCCGGGTCACCGGCACGCATCCGGCCAGCGGCGCGCCTGTCGCGGGCTACGAGATCCATATCGGCCGCACCGAAGGCCCCGACCGGGCGCGGCCGCTGTTCCGGATCGGCGACCGCGACGAGGGCGCCCAGTCGCCCGATGGCCGGGTCGCCGGAGCCTATATCCACGGGCTCTTCACCGCCGACGCCTTCCGCGAGGCCTATCTCGGGGCCTTGGGTGTCTCCGCTTCCGGTGCCGTCTACGAGGCCGGGGTCGATGCCGCGCTGGACCGGCTGGCGGCGCACCTGGAATCGCATCTCGACCTGGACGGCTTGCTGCGCGTGGCACAGGCAGGGGTGTAGGCCCTGGCATTGGCGGCGTCCTGCCTCGTCGGCCGCCCTGGCCGGGCCCGGGACAATGGTTCGGCCGCACCCGCATCGTTTAGCCTTGCCGTGCCCTCGCCGGAGTGTTGATGTGCGCCGAGGTGCATCCGGGGGAGCCCATGGCGCGGACCAGCATTCTGGAGGGCAGCGACGGCGACCGCCCCGGCATCGCCGCGGCGATGATGCTGGCCGCGCTGCTGGTGCTGTCGCTGCAGGATTCGATCATCCGGGTGGCAGGCGCGAATTCGACGCTGTGGCAGTTCCAGTTCCTGCGCTCTGTGGGCAACGTGTTGCTGCTGCTACTGGTCGCCAGGGTTGTCTGGGGCACGGCGCCGAAGCGGCCGAAGCGGCTCTGGGCGGTGGTGCTGCGCAGCCTGCTGCTGCTGGCCGCGACGCTGCTGTTCTTCGGCGGGGTGCCGACGCTGACCATGGCCGAGATGGCGGCCGGGCTCTACACCTTCCCGATCTTCGTCACCCTCCTCTCGGCGGCGATCCTCGGCGAGCGGGTGGGGCCGCGCCGCATCGGCGCGGTATTGGCGGGCGCCGTGGGGGCAATGCTGATCCTCCAGCCCGCCAGCGCCGGGTTTTCCTGGCTGAAGCTGATGCCGGTCGGGGCCGGGCTCTGCTATGCGGGGGTGGTGATCGTCACCAGGCGCCACTGCCGCGGAGAATCGGCGGTCACGCTGGCGCTGGGGGTCGGCATCGCCTATGTGGCGGCGTCGGCCCTGGCTCTGGCCTTGCTGTGGCTGATCCCGCTCGGCGCGGCGGCCGAGGCCTCGATGCCCTTCCTGGCGCGCGGCTGGGTGCCGCTGGAAGCCTGGGTGCTGGGGCTGGCGGTGCTGTGCTCGGTCCTCAACGTCTTCGCCAATCTGGGCCTGACCATGGCCTATCAAAACGCGGAATCGAGCTGGCTGGCGCCGTTCGACTACACCTATCTGGTCTTCGCGACGCTGTGGGGGCTGGCGATCTTCGGCGATTTCCCGAACCTGCCGATGCTGGCGGGAATGGCGCTGATCGCCGGCGCCGGCGCCTTCACGGCGTGGCGCGAGCGGCAGTTGAGCCGCGCCGGGCAATGAGGCTGGCGCTGCGCCGCTCTGCTGCCTAGGCTGCGCGAAAACCGGAGAACGAGTCGCATGAACCTGACCGAATATGCCCGCCTCGACGCGCTGGGCCTCGCCGAGGTGATCGCCGGCGGCGGGCTCAGCCCGCGCGAGGCGGCCCAGACCGCCATGCGCGCCATCGAGGCGGCGAATCCGGCGGTCAACGCCGTGATCGAGACCTATGCCGACCGGATCGAGGGGCTCGACGAGGCCTCGCTGGGCAACGGCCCGTTCCGTGGCGTGCCGTTCCTGATCAAGGACGTTGGCGGTCACGAAAAAGACCGGCTGATCGAGTTCGGCTCGCGGCTCTGCCATGGCCTGGCGGTCCCGGTCACCACCCACTTCGCCGAGCTGCTGCGCGCCTCGGGCGTCAACATCCTCGGCCGCACCAACACGCCGGAATACTCGATGTCCGGGGCCACCGAGAACGCGCTCTACGGCGCCACCAGCAATCCCTGGCGCGCGGGATACTGCGCCGGCGGGTCCTCGGGCGGTGCGGCGGCTGCGGTGGTCTCCGGCATGGTGCCGATCTCCCATGGCACCGACATCGCCGGGTCGATCCGTATCCCCGCCGGCTGGTGCGGCGGCGTCGGGCTGAAGACCTCGCGCGGCCGCGTCTCGTTCGGCCCGCTGCTCGACGAGGGCGGCTTCGGGCTGGCGACGAACCTGGTGCAGACCAGAACCATCCGCGACACGGCGGCGATGCTGGACTGCATGGCGGTACCGCAGGTGGGCGACCCGTTCACCATCCCGAGGCCGGCGGAGAGCTATGCCAGCCTTGCCAGAAAGGTGCCCCGGCCGCTGCGGGTCGGGGTGGCGATGAAGCCGTTCATGGGGGTCCCGGTCGAGCCGGAGGTTGCCGCGGCGGTTCGGGATACCGCCAGGGTGCTGGAGGGGATGGGCCACGAGATCGTCGAGATCGAACCCGAGTTCGACGGGCTCCGGTCGGTGCGCAAGTTCTGCGACATCTGGTTCTTCGGCTTCGACCAGCGGCTGGAGAGCTATTCAAGGGCCACCGGCCACCCGATCGGCGAGGACACGCTCGAGCCGGCGGTCTGGGCGATCTACCAGCATGCGCGCGCCATGACCGGCGCCGATTTCCTCGCCGCGCTGGCCGAGGCGAACCGGGCGCGCCGGACGCTCGCCCGGGTCTATCGGGACTGCGACGTCTGGCTGGGGCCCACGCTCGCCCGCCCGGCCGAGCCGCACGGGAACTACCATCTCGGCCGAACCGACGTGACCACGATGGAGGACTATGTCGAGAAGGTCGCAGCCGTGCCCTTCCAGTTCACAGTGCCCCACAACATCCTCGGCACCCCGGCGCTGAGCCTGCCGCTGGCGATGCATTCCACCGGCCTGCCGATCGGCATCCAGCTCGGCGCGCCCCATGCGCAGGAGCACGTGCTGCTGCAGCTCGGCGCGGCGCTGGAACAGGCGCTGCCCTGGGCCGGCCGGGTACCGCCGCTCCACGTCTCGCGGCTGGGGGGATAGGCGGCCCCGTCGCTGGGCCGGATTGCGCCTTCCAGCCGGCGGCCCCATCTTCGGGAGAGGACCAACGGTAACCGGACGGGGCGCACAATGGATATCCAGACCCTCACCAGCTTCTTCATGTGGTGCACGATCATAAATCTGGGCCTGCTCACCTATTGGGTGACGGTCTGCGTGCTGGCGCCCGATTTCGTCTACCGCATGCAGTCCTGGTGGTTCCCGATCCCGCGCCAGACCTGGGATGTGGCGATCTACGGCTTCCTGGGGCTCTTTAAGCTGATCGTCATCGTCTTCAACCTGGTGCCCTGGCTGGCGCTGCTGATCGTCGGCTGAGGGGCGGAGAAAGCGCGGGCCGGGGCGCTCGCAGCGGCCGGTCTGTCAGGGCGCTCCGCCGCGCGGGAGAGCGGATCGCCTGCGCCACCCGCGGCGGTGGAGGGGGTCAGCGGAAGAAGTCGAAGAACGCCTCGCACCACGAGTAATCGGCCATCGGCCGGCGCATCGCCATGACCTCGCAGGCGAAGGCCTCGCAGCCGTCGACGCCTCCGATGACGATGCAGAGGGGCGTGGCGACGACGACGAAAACGGAACAGACCGCCACGGCGAGCGCGAGGGTGCGGAGCGTGTCACCAGGTTTCGGCATCGTGCAGGCGCTCCTAAGTCCGGTGCCGCGGCGGCATGCGCGCGGGTCGAGGGCGCACCATAGCGCAATACGGCGGGCTGGCCCTACCTTCGCCGTCATGCCCGCGCAGGCGGGCACCCACGTCGAAGAATGCGCGATGGGTCCCCGCCTTCGCGGGGACGACCAAGGGGATCTGCCCGGTTCGTGCGGTACCGCCGGCATAGGGATCGCATTGTTCTCTATGCCCAGCGCCTGATCCGGAGCGCGCGGATCATCCATGCCCTTCATGGGGCGACGCCACGGCTCGCGGGCTGTGGGCAGGAGACCGGTTGAAAGATATCAACGCACAACACCAGGATACAGGTCGATCCAATCCGGGTTGTGATCCTCGATCAGACGCACCTTCCAGGCGCGGTTCCACTTCTTCAAGCGCTTCTCGCGGAGGATTGCGGTCTCAGGGTCGTCGTATATCTCGAAATAGACGAGGCGGTGGACCGAGTACCGAGCAGTGAAGCCGGGGACCGCGCTGGTGCGGTGCTCATAGATTCTGCGGATGAGATCGCCGGTGATGCCGGTATAGAGCGTGCCGTTGCGGTCGCTGGCGAGCAGGTAAACATAGTAACGTCGCATCCGGAAATCGGGCTCGGCGTTGGTTAAGAAAATGTAAAGCTATGGTTGCCGTGGCGGACGCGATGGCAGGATCGGCGCGCCGGGCAAGAAGATGTCACGCCCGCGCAGGCATGCATCCGATGTGCAACCTGTGAGTTGGGTCCCCGCCTTCGCGGGGACGACGAAGAGAGCTGTCATGCCCGCGCAGGCGGGCATCCACGGTGCACCTCGCGAGTTTGATCGCCTTCGCGGGGCGACAGTGAGAGCTACGGTGTGCCCCCGCCCTCACACCAACCTTCCCTGCTCCACCGCCGCCCTGACGAAATCCGCGAACAGCGGGTGCGGCTCGAAGGGTTTCGACTTCAGCTCCGGGTGGAACTGTACGCCCACGAACCACGGGTGTCCCTCGATCTCCACGATCTCGGGCAGCCGCCCGTCCGGGCTCATGCCGCTGAACTTCAGGCCCACGCCTTCCAGCTTCTCGCGGTATTTCAGCGCCACCTCGTAGCGGTGGCGGTGGCGCTCGGAGATCGCGCAGCTGCCGTAGATCTTCGCCACCTGTGACCCCTCGGCCAGGGTCGCGTTATAGGCCCCCAGCCGCATGGTGCCGCCCTTGTCGTCGGTGACCTCGCGCTTGATGGTGCGGTTGCCTTCCAGCCATTCCTTCAGGTGGTAGACCACCGGCTCGAAGCGCTTCTGCCCGGCCTCGTGGTCGAACTCCTCCGATCCCGCGGTCTTCAGCCCGGCCAGGTTGCGGGCATGCTCGATCACCGCCATCTGCATGCCGAGGCAGATGCCGAGATAGGGCACGTTCCTTTCCCGCGCGAAGCGGGCGGCGTTGATCTTGCCCTCGGTGCCGCGCTCGCCGAAGCCGCCCGGCACCAGGATGCCGTCGAACTTCTCCAAATAGGGCGCCGGGTCCTCGCGCTCGAAGATCTCCGAATCCAGCCATTCCGAGCGCACCTTCACCCGGTTGGCGATGCCGCCATGGGTCAGCGCCTCGGCGATCGACTTGTAGGCGTCCTCCAGCTGGGTGTACTTGCCGACGATGGCGATGCGCACCTCGCCGTCCGGGTTGTGGATGGCGTCGACCACCCTCTCCCAGCGGCTCAGGTCCGGGCGCGGCGCGGGCGAGATGCCGAAGGCGTCCAGCACCGCCTGGTCCAGCCCCACCTGGTGATAGGCCAGCGGCGCCTCGTAGATCGACTTCATGTCCAGGGCCGGGATCACCGCCTCGCGGCGCACGTTGCAGAACAGCGCCAGCTTGTCGACCTCCTTGGGCGGGATCGGGTGCTCGGTGCGGCAGACCAGCACGTCGGGCGCGATGCCGATCGAGCGCAGCTCCTTGACCGAATGCTGGGTCGGCTTGGTCTTCAGCTCGCCGCTGGCGGCGAGGTAGGGCAGCAGGGTCAGGTGGATATAGATGCAGTGCCCGCGCGGGCGGTCCTGGCCGAACTGGCGGATCGCCTCGAGGAAGGGCAGGCCCTCGATGTCGCCGATGGTGCCGCCGATCTCGCAGAGCATGAAATCGACCTCGTCGTCGCCGATGGCGATCCACTCCTTGATCTCGTTGGTGACGTGGGGGATGACCTGGATGGTCTTGCCGAGATAGTCGCCCCGGCGCTCCTTCTCGAGCACGTTCGAGTAGATGCGGCCCGACGAGACGCTGTCGGTCTTGCGCGCCGCGACCCCGGTGAACCGCTCGTAATGGCCGAGGTCCAGGTCGGTCTCGGCACCATCGTCGGTGACGAAGACCTCGCCATGCTCGAAAGGCGACATGGTGCCGGGATCGACGTTGAGGTAGGGGTCGAGCTTGCGCAGCCTGACCGTGTAGCCCCGCGCCTGCAGCAACGCCCCAAGGGCGGCGGATGCGAGGCCCTTGCCGAGGCTGGAGACCACGCCGCCGGTGATGAAGATATAACGTGCCATGCTCGATCCCGTGGGTTTATCGGATGCGGTGGGAGCATCCCCTTTATTTGGTTCCACGGGATTCGAGAGATACTAGATTCGGGGGGGCGCGGCAAGGCAAAGCGGTCGGGAAATTCGCCCGGAGGCCCATCCGGCCCGTGGCCCAAAGATGGCGTCCGAATGGGGCGCGCCTTGTAGGGTGGGTTCGGAGAGCCCACCACCGGACCCTATCGATCCGCCTCGCACTTTGCATCGTCCCTTTGGGGCGCTCCGCAGCCCCTGCTCACACCCCTCTAACACACGAGACCTGTGCGCGGCGACAACCGCCGGGACCCCCCACCTGTCCTCCCCCCTTTCAGGTGGGAGGGACCCCAGCTCCGGCGTTGCGGGCGGGCGTCCTCTCCCCCGGAAAGGGGGAGAGACAGAGAGGGGGTCCCCCGGGACTCAGCCGGGCAATGCGGTGGGACCGGGATCGGGCAGTCGCGCACAGGTCTCCACACTCCATTTTTCGGTTATCTAACGAAATCAACCACTTGACCCCCTGCTCAACCTTGAGCAGCCTCGCGCCGCGCCTTGGCCGCGGCCCGGATCTGGCTCATCGTTGCCCGGGGGGTCAGGGCCTCCGGGTCGATGGCCAGCTCGATCACGCCGCCGCCCGCCGCCCGCGCCCGTTCGAAGGCGGCCGGGAACTGCGCCGTCTCGGTCACCTTCTCGGCGTGGAACCCGTAGGCCTTGCCGATGGCGACGAAGTCCGGGTTCCGGATGTCGGTGCCGCTGATCCGCTCGGGGTATTCGCGCTCCTGATGCATCCGGATGGTGCCGTAGGTGCCGTTGTTCAGGATCAGCAGGACCGGCATGGCGTCCGCCTCCATGGCGGTGCCGAGCTCGGGCATCGTCATCTGGATCTCGCCGTCGCCGACGAAGCTGACCACCAGGCGGCCGGGGTCCCACAGCCGCGCCGCGATCCCGCCGGGCAGGCCCGCCCCCATCGCGCCGGACTGCGGCCCGGCCAGCCGCCCGCCCTCGCCGTATTGCAGGAACTTGTTCGGCCAGACGGTGAAGTTTCCCGCCCCGTTGGTGGCGATGAAGTCCCGGGGCAGCACATCGCGCAGATGGGCCGAGATGACGCCCATGTCCACGCCGCCCGGCTGCGGCGGTATGCTCAGCGAGGCCTCGTAGGCCGCCCGGGCCCCGGCGCGCCACGCGCCCCAGGGCCGGTTGTTCGGCGCCAGTTCCGCGGCGGCGGCGGTGAAGGCGTTCGGCCCGGCATGGATCGCCAGGTCGGGGCTGACGACCTTGCCGATCTCCAGGTCGCTGCCATGCACATGGACCAGCTTCTGCTTCGGCTTCGGCATGTCGAACAGCGTGTAGCTGTCGGTCTCGATCTCGGAGAAGCCGATGCCGATCGCCAGCACCAGGTCCGCGTCGCGCAGCAGCTCGCGGGTCGAGGCCAGCATGCCGGTTCCCGCGTCGCCGATATAGTTGGCCGAGCGGTTGTCCATCAGGTCGTTGCAGCGGAACGAGGCCACCACCGGCAGGTCCCAGCGCTCGGCGAAGGTCTTGAGCGCGGCGCGGCCCGCATCGGTCCAGCCGCCGCCGCCGACGAAAACCGCGGGGCGCTCGGCGGCGGCGAGGAGCCGCCCGACCTCGGCCACCGCCGCGGGCGAGGCGCCGGCCTCGGAGCGTTCGACGCGGGGGCAGGGGTCGCGCCCGGTCATGTCGGTCAGCATGTCCTCGGGCAGGGCGATCACCACCGGGCCGGGGCGGCCCGACATCGCCACGTGGAAGGCGCGGCTGACGATCTCGGGGATGCGGTCGGCATTGTCGATCTCGACCGCCCATTTGGCGACGGTGCCGAAGAAGTCGCGGTAGCTGATCTCCTGGAACGCCTCGCGGTCGCGCATGTTCCGCGCGATCTGGCCGACGAAGAGGATCATCGGGCTCGAGTCCTGCTTCGCCGTGTGCACCCCGATCGAGGCGTTGGTCGCGCCCGGGCCGCGGGTCACGAAGGCGATCCCGGGCCGCCCCGACAGCTTGCCCCAGGCCTCGGCCATGAAGGCGGCGCCGCCCTCGTGGCGGCAATTGACGAAACGGATGGGGCTGTCATGCAGCGCGTCGAGCACCGCCAGGTAGCTCTCGCCCGGCACGCCGAAGGCGGTGGTGACACCCTGCGCCTCGAGGCATGCGATCAGCAGCTCCCCACCCGTGCGGTTCATGTGAGATTCCCTTTCGTCGTTGCGGCGTGACGCCCTGTTGCACACCGGCGGATCGGGCAAGTCAACCGCCTGCGCCGCGCCGGGCGGTTCCGGTCGGAGCCGGGCTTCAACGGTCCCGATGCGCGTGAGCGGCGTAGAGCACGTACGGGCCGCTCTGTGCGACAAGCCGGGCCTTCGTGCCGGGATCGGCCGAGAATAGACCAGGATGGCAGGTCACGACGTAATCCGCGCCGCTGGCGATTGCGCGATCGAACTGCAAGCCGTTGAAGACGGGCGCTTCCTCGATGACTTCGATCGGGAGCGGGTTGCCGAGGTTCTCGAGCACCTCGGCAAGGCGACCCTTCACGCGAAGGGGCTGCACGCCCTCGTTCGCGAAGGTGTAGACGCCGACCCCGGCAGTCCACGCGAAGGGCGCCGGGAACATCTGGCAGTGGGGGTGGAACTCCTCGTCGAGACGTCGCAGCGGATTGACCGAAATCACGATATCACCCGGCCTGAAGACCCGCGACCAAGCGAGCGCCCCGCGTTGCGCCGCGGCATCGCCACCCCAGTCATAGATCAGCGCCGCGCTGCGCAGAGCCAGAAGGCACAAAAAGGCGGCCATGGCGCGGCGGCCTGCATGTGCGTCGCGCGGCCTGACCACCGCGGCGAAAAGGATCAGGGCAACGAACGGGATGCGCTCGGCAACATAGGAAACGCCGAAGAAGATTCGCGGGATCGTGAGGTATGCGAGACCGAGAGTTGCAAAGACCCAGACCCACCGCTGCCGCACGGTTGCGCCACGCGAGATGAGCAGGACCGCGATCGCCAGAACGGCGGCGCCGCTGAAGAGGTAGTCAAAGGTTGCGATGTCGGTCTCGAATTGCCGGGGCAGGATCGACAGCCGGTCGACGGCGCGCTGCGCCACGCTCTCGAGGAGGGTGCCCTGGTCGAGATGATTGCGAACTCTCTCGATGAGGCTCGCATGCGAGCCCTGGCCGGAAAAACCGGTGTAAACGAGCAGCGCGACCGCAGGAATCGCGGTCAGCAGCAGGCCGACGGCAACCCGGAACAGCTGTATCGAGCGCAGCCTGCCGCGCTCGGCAGCGAAACCGATCTCGTAGGCGAACACGATCAGCCCGAAGATCATGTAGGCGAAGCCATGCGCCAGATAGAGCGGCGCCGAGAAGGCCGCAGCCCCGGCGAGCGCCAACCGCCATCGCCCGGCGTCGCGGGTCCGGACCCAGAATGCGATGGCGAAAAGCCCAAGCCCGAAACCGAGCATGAAGTTGCTTAATCCGAAATGGAAACTCTGGTGGAACAGGAACAGGCCGCAGAGAATTGCTGTCAGCGGCAGCGCCCTGCAGCCGTCGGCTCGTGCCAGAGACATGCAGCCGGAAAAAATTGTTGCCAGCAGGAATGTCAGAAACAGCCGCGACGCCGTGACCGGGTCGAAGACAGCGAAGAAGGCGATCCCGACAAGGTCT
This sequence comes from Thermohalobaculum sp., assembly GCA_035458445.1. Taxonomy (GTDB): domain Bacteria; phylum Pseudomonadota; class Alphaproteobacteria; order Rhodobacterales; family Rhodobacteraceae; genus Thermohalobaculum. The sequence goes on from DATHZU010000029.1 coordinate 10,560, forward strand.
CCGACTATGTTCGGATACAGCCCCCAATCAGCCTCGTAATACTGATCGAACTCGGAAAATCTGCTCGCTCCTGAGAGATAGAACATGCGGACGGTGTGATGGTAGTAATCGACCATCGGATAGAGAGGCGAAGCAGCCAGCGGCGACAGGGCGAGCGCCAGGATCGAACCGGTTTTCAACGACAGCAGACGCAAAACTTGTTCCTGCGAGGATGGGGCCATTCTGATGACTGTCAGAGTGGGCCGAGTATGAGCAATTCTAATGGATTTGGTACCGAAAACCCGACTGCGGCCTGGGCCCGTATCCGCTGTTCTGGGGAGTGGCGGTCGGACGACGCTTCGCCCAGGCGCCATTACGCCATTTGCCGCTCCGAGCGGTTGCTTCGGCGCCAGGCTGACAAATGACACGATGTGGGCCGATGAACCGTTGACCGCATCGTCATCGTTGTATGAAGCTGGTCCCGGAAACCCAGAGGCCGCAATGATCGAACGCCCCAGCTTCACCATCGGCATCGAGGAGGAATACCTCGTCGTCGACCGCGAGACCCGCGACCTTGTGCGCGAGCCCGAGCCCGGGTTCCTCGAGCGCTGCTCGGAACTGCTCGGCGAGCAGGTCACCCCGGAATACCTGCAATGCCAGATCGAGGTCGGCACCAGGCCGCACGGCACCGTCGCCGAGGGCAAGGCCGAACTGGTGAAGATGCGCGAGGGCATCGCCGAGGCCGCCGCCGAGTTCGGCTATGCCCCCATTGCCGCCTCGACCCACCCCTTCGCCGAGTGGCGCAGCCAGACCCATACCCGCAAGCCGCGCTATGACGAGCTGCGCGCCGACCTGGGCGCGGCGGTGCGCCGCCTGCTGATCTGCGGCTGCCACGTGCATGTCTGCATCGAGGACGAGGATCTGCGCATCGACCTGATGACCCAGGCGGCCTATTTCCTGCCGCATCTGCTGGCGCTGAGCTGTTCCTCGCCGTTCTGGCGCGGCGAGGATTCCGGGCTGGCCAGCTATCGGCTGACGGTCTTCGACGCGCTGCCGCGCACCGGGCTGCCGGACATGGTCACCTCGTACAGCGAATACCAGCGGCTGGTGAGCCAGCTTGTGAGCGCCGGCTGCATCGAGGACGCCACCAAGATCTGGTGGGACATCCGTCCCTCGGCCAAGTTCCCGACGCTGGAGCAGCGGGTGACCGATGTCTGCTCGCGGGCCGAGGATGTGGCCTGCATCGCAGCGATGTTCCAGTCGCTGATGGCGTTTCTCTACCGGCTGCGCACCCGCAACCAGCGCTGGCGGCTGTACCCGGCGACGCTGATCCGCGAGAATCGCTGGCGCGCCCAGCGCTACGGGACAAAGGGGAAGCTGGTCGACCACGGCCGCAGCGTGCTGGCACCTTTCGCCGACCTTATCGAGGAGCTGATCGAGCTGCTTGGTCCCGATGCCGAGGCGCTGGGCTGCAAGCCCGAACTGCTGCACGCCCGGCGCATTGCGCGTGAGGGCACATCTGCGGACCGGCAGCGCGCCGTCTACGAAAAGGCCCTGGCGGCGGGTGCCGAGCCGGCCGAGGCGCTGCGCGCCGTCGTCGACGCGCTGATCGGCGAATTCACCGGCAGCTGAGGGACGCACGACCATGAGTGCTTGTACCGAAGGCTTGGACGTGTGACCGGCCAGCCCGGCCAGGCGGTTCTGGACCACATCGTGATCAATGCGCGATCCGGCCTCGACCGGGCCGAGGCGGTATTCCGGGCGCTGGGTTTCGCGCTGACGCCCCGGGGCTATCACAGCCTGGGTTCGATGAACCATCTGGCGATGTTCGACGCCGACTATCTGGAGCTGATCGGGGTCCCGGAAGGGCGCGAGGCGGACCGGCCCGAGGTGGGGCTGGCGCCCCTCGGGCTGAACGGGCTGGTGTTCCGCAGCCGCGATGTTGCAGCGACCCACCAGCATCTGGCCGCGATCGGCGCCGCGGCGGAGCCGCCGAAAGCCTTTTCGCGGCCGGTGGCGCTGGAGGATGGAACGGCGCGTGACGCCCGTTTTCGCACGGTCACCGCCGCGCCTTCCGCATTCCCGGCCGGAAGGCTGTATTTCTGCGAGCACCTGACGCCGGAGCTGCTATGGCGGCCCGAATGGCTGGGGCATCCGAACGGCGTGACCGGCTTCGCCGAGCTGGTGGTGGTGGCGCCGGACCCGGCCGGGCTGGCGCTGCGCCTGGCCGAGATCATCGGCGCCGCCGCGCCCACTGGCGACCGGATCGGGTTGCCGGCCGGCTGCCTGATCAGCTTCCTGACGCCTGCGGACTACATCGCCCGCTTCGGCGGGCTGGCCCGCGATATCGGCACCCGGCCCGCGATGCTGGGGGCTCTGGGCTTCCGCTGCGCCGATCCGGCCCGGATGGCGGGGTTCCTGGACGCCGCCGGCGTGGCGCCGGACCGACGTGCCACCGGTGCGGGCGGGATCTCGGCGGCGCTGGACGATCTGGACCTCCTGCTGGAGTTCCGCGCCGGATGACGCCGGGGGCGCCGCCGTTTTTGCCCGGCGCTCCGCACGGCCCGGCATGATTTCAGCCGACCCTAGGAGGCTGGATCATTCCCGGTTTGGCATTCCGCGGCGCTTCGGCTACCACATCGCATCCCGCCCCAATCCATGACGAGGCCGAACCGTGCCAGACCCTTCGAAATCCTTCCCGCGCGGCCCGCTGAGCGGCATCCGCGTCCTCGAATTCGGCCAGATCGCCGCCGGGCCCTTCACCGGCTCGCTGCTGGCCGATCTCGGCGCCGACGTGGTCAAGGTCGAGCGCCCCGACGGCGGGGACGGCATGCGGAACTGGCCGCCGCTGACCGGCGAAGGGGCTGCCTTCAGCGAGAACTTCGCCTCGGTGAACCGCAACAAGCGCTCGCTGGCGGCCGACCTGAAGGACCCGGCCCAGATCGCCCGGCTGCGCGACCTGGCGCGGGTGGCCGATGTGGTGATCGAGAATTTCCGCCCCGGCGTGCTGGGGCGGCTGGGGCTGGGCTGGGACGACCTGAAGGCGGTCAACCCGCGCCTGGTCTACTGCTCGATCTCCGGCTACGGGCAGACCGGCCCCTATGCCTCGAAGGGCGCCTTCGACGTCACCGTGCAGGGCATGAGCGGGCTGATGAGCGTCACCGGAGAGGACGGCGCCGCGCCGGTGAAATGCGGCGTGCCGGTGGGCGATTTCTGCGCCGGGCTCTATGCCGCCTACACGATCGCGGCGGCGCTGATGCAGGCGCGGGCGACGGGCGAGGGCGCCTATATCGACTGCTCGATGCTGGGGGCGCTGATCGGCGTGGCGGCGCTGCAGACCAGCGAGTATTTCGGCACCGGCAAGGCGCCGGGGCGGCTCGGCTCGGCGCATCCGCGCAACGCTCCCTACCAGGCCTATCAGGCCAGCGACGAGCATTTTATCATCGCCGCCGGGAACGACCGGCTGTGGGCCGAGGTGGCGGAGGCGGTGGGACAGCCCGGCCTGACCCGCGATCCGCGCTTCGCGACGCAGCTTGACCGGGCGCGCAACCAGGCAGCGCTGACGGCGCTGCTGGCGCCGGAATTCGCCAAGCGAACCGCCGCCGAATGGCTGGCCGAGATGGACCGCCGGGGCGTGCCCTGCGCGCCGATCAACGACTACGCCCAGATCCTGTCTGACCCCCATGTCGCGGAAATGGGGCTGGTCCGAAGCCTGACGCTGCCCAATGGCGCCGAAACCCGCACCACGGCCTTTCCGGTTGCGATCAGCGGGCATGACTTCGAGGTCTACCGCCAGCCGCCCGGGCTGGGGGCGCATACGGCCGAGGTCTATGACGACTGGCTGGGCGGGTCCTGACGCGGCCTGAGCCCGTTCAGGAAAAGATTGCGCAGGCAGGCGGCGGCATCATCGAAGCGTCCGTCGCTGTCGTCGCCCAGCACGGCGCGGACCTGGGTGTCGAAATCGGCATAATGCTGGGTGGTGGCCCAGATCGCGAAAAACAGGTGGCGCGGGTCGATCGGGGCGATCTTGCCGGCCTTGATCCAGCCGCGGATCACGGCGCTCTTCTCGTCGACCAGCGCCTTCAGCGGCCCGGCCAGCACCTCGCCCAGGATCGGCGCGCCGCGCATGATCTCGCCCGCGAACAGCCGAGACTCGCGCGGCAGGGCGCGGGCCATCTCCAGCTTGCGGTCGATGTAGTCGGCAATCTCGCGCAGCGGGTCGCCGTCGTCGTCGATATGGTGCAGCGGCTGCAGCCAGGTATCCAGCAGCCGGTCGAGCAGCGCCCGGTACATCTCGTCCTTCGAGCGGAAATAGTACAGCAGGTTCGGCTTCGACATGCCCGCCGTCTCGGCGATGCGGTCGATCGTCGCGCCGCGGAAGCCGTCGGCCGAGAACACCTCCAGCGCGGCGGCGAGGATCTTCTCGCTGTTCTCCGCCTGGATACGGGTGCGGCGCGTGGTTTGCTCGGCCCGCGCCGTGCGACCATCATCGGCCCTGTCCCCGGTCCTCTCCTGTGGCAAATGCCGATCCTCGCGCAAATTGGGCCTTGACCCTTTCCCTAGGCTTGGTAGCGTCATTTTTACCAAACGGTCAAGCAACAGAACCGAGGGAGGAGATCATGGCCGCTCCGGGTGCCAATCTGACGATCAATGGCGAGCGGCTGTGGGACAGCCTGATGGACATGGCGAAGATCGGGCCGGGCATCGCCGGGGGCAACAACCGCCAGACCCTGACCGACGAGGACGCCGAGGGGCGCCGCCTGTTCGCGAAGTGGTGCGAGGCCGAAGGCCTGACCATGGGCGTCGACCAGATGGGCACCATGTTCGCACGCCGCGAGGGCACCGAGCCCGGCCTGCCGCCGGTCTATGTGGGCTCGCATCTCGATACCCAGCCCACGGGCGGCAAGTATGACGGCGTGCTGGGGGTGCTGGGCGGGCTGGAGATCATCCGCAGCCTCAACGAGCGCGAGATCAAGACCCGCCACCCCATCGTGGTGGTCAACTGGACCAACGAGGAGGGGACGCGGTTCGCGCCGGCGATGCTGGCCTCGGGCGTTTTCGCCGGGGTCATCGATCAGGACTATGCCTATGCGCGCACCGACGCCAAGGGCAAAACCTTCGGCGACGAGCTCGAGCGGATCGGTTTCAAGGGGCCGGAGCCCGTGGGCAACCGGCCGATGAAGGCCTTCTTCGAACTGCATATCGAGCAAGGCCCGATCCTCGAGGCCGAGGGCAAGGATATCGGCGTCGTCACCCACGGCCAGGGCCTGCGCTGGATCGAGTGCCGGGTGACGGGGAAGGAAAGCCACACCGGCTCGACCCCGATGCGCATGCGCCGGAACGCCGGGCGGGGCCTGGCGCAGATCACCGAGCTGGCCCACGAGATCGCCATGAAGCACCAGCCGAACGCGGTCGGCGCCATCGGCCATATCGACATCTACCCGAACAGCCGCAACATCATCCCCGGGCGCGCGGTGTTCACGGTCGATTTCCGCAGCCATATCCTGGAGACGCTGCAGGCGATGGTGGCCGAATTCGACGAGCGCGCGCCGAAGCTCTGCGAAGCCTTAGGCGTCGGGTTCGAGAGCGAGATCGTCGGCCAGTTCGACCCGCCGGCCTTCGACGAGGGCTGCGTGGCGGCGGTCAGGGGCGCCGCCGAGCGGCTCGGCTACTCCCACATGAACATCGTCAGCGGGGCAGGCCACGACGCCTGCTGGGTCAACCGGGTCTACCCCACCTCGATGGTCATGTGCCCCTGCGTCGACGGCCTCAGCCACAACGAGGCGGAGGAGATCTCGCCCGAATGGGCCGAGAAGGGGGCGAACGTCCTCTTCCACGCGGTGGTGGAGACGGCGGAGGTGGTGGGGTGACAGTCGTTGGTTGCGGAGTCGCTAAGAGTGCATGGAGGTCACTAAAGTGATGGTGGACCCGAAGAGAATTGGCGTAAAGAACCCGCTAACAATAGTCGCGATATTTGCCGGATTAGCCGAAGTAAGCGGTACCGCTGTGCTTCCTCTGCTGGAAAAAGATATTCAAACAACATTTTTATGGTTTTTGATGCTTTTCCCAGTGCTGTTGGTATTGTTATTCTTTGGAACGTTAGTCTTCAGGCATCATGTTCTGTATGCTCCATCGGATTTCAGGGATGAAACCTTGTTCGCTTCGCTCTTTGAGCGAGGAACCAGTGCATTCAGAATAGAAGGCATTGAAACGGAAATATCTGAATTAAATTTAAGTAAGGGCAGTAGCGTATTTGAATCGGCAGAAGTTAAGATTGAGGAAGTTGAAAACCTAAAAACTGACCCCTTGGCTAGCTATTTGTTATTTGAAGAGCTTGCCATTACGCACTTAACTGAAAAGTATAAAGTTTCCTTTGAGCGTGATGTACGTTTGAAGGAGAATCCAAATGTGCATTTTGATGCTGTTTACATTGGAAAATTTGCACTTTATATTGTTGAAATACTATACTTAAATCAAATAACTTTGAACAACCATACTGTACGCAGAAAGTTTAAAATGGCCGAATCTGTGTTTAAAAGATTGCCAGAAGAAGAGAGGAAACATTTTAAATTTATCATTTGCATCGTATTTGATTCTCCGGAGATCGATGGCACCGTTAGCCAATGGAATCAGATCAATCAGACTTCGTCGGATTATCAATTTGTGACTGAGATCGAAATTCTCACATCGAGAGAACTATACCAGTTGCGAGCTTCTGATACGGCTAGCTCTCAGCTCCCGCAACGGAGGAAAAAATGACCACAGTCATCAAGAACGGCACCATCGTCACCGCCGACCTGACTTACCAGGCTGATGTCCAGATCGAGGGCGGCAAGATCAGCGCCATCGGCCCGAACCTCTCCGGCGACACCACCCTCGACGCCACCGGCTGCTACGTCATGCCCGGCGGCATCGACCCGCATACCCATCTGGAGATGCCCTTCATGGGCACCTACTCGACCGACGATTTCGAGTCCGGCACCCGCGCGGCGCTTTCGGGCGGCACGACGATGGTCGTCGACTTCGCACTGCCCGCCCCCGGCCAGGGCCTGATCGACGCCCTCGGCATGTGGCACAACAAATCCGGCCGGGCCAGTTGCGACTACTCCTACCACATGGCGATCACCTGGTGGGGCGAGCAGGTCTTCAACGAGATGCAGCAGGTCGTGCAGGACAAGGGCATCAACACCTTCAAGCATTTCATGGCCTACAAGGGCGCGCTGATGGTGAACGACGACGAGATGTACGCCTCGTTCAAGCGCTGCGCCGAGTTGGGCGCGCTACCGCTGGTCCATGCCGAGAACGGCGACGTGGTGGCGGAACTGCAGGCCAAGCTGATGGCCGAGGGCAATGACGGGCCGGAGGGCCACGCCTATTCCCGCCCGCCCGAGGTCGAGGGCGAGGCCACCAATCGCGCCATCATGATCGCCGACATGGCGGGCGTGCCGCTCTATGTCGTGCATACCTCCTGCGAGGACAGCCACGAGGCCATCCGCCGCGCCCGCCAGAATGGCAAGCGGGTCTATGGCGAGCCGCTGATCCAGCACCTGACGCTCGACGAGTCCGAATACGCGCACCCCGACTGGGACCATGCCGCCCGCCGCGTCATGTCGCCCCCGTTCCGCAACAAGAAGCACCAGGACAGCCTCTGGGCCGGGCTGGCGGCGGGCTCGCTGCAGGTGGTGGCCACCGACCACTGCGCCTTCACGACCGAGCAGAAGCGCTACGGCGTCGGCGACTTCACCAAGATCCCGAACGGCACCGGCGGCATCGAGGACCGGATGCCGATGCTCTGGACCTATGGCGTCGCGACAGGGCGCTTGACCATGAACGAGTTCGTCGCCGTGACCTCGACCAACATCGCCAAGATTCTGAACTGCTACCCGAGGAAGGGCGCGGTGCTGGTCGGCGCCGACGCCGATCTGGTGGTCTGGGACCCCGCGCGCGAGAAGACCATCTCGGCCAGGACCCAGCAATCGGCCATCGACTACAACGTCTTCGAGGGCAAGAAGGTAAAGGGCCTGCCGCGCTATACCCTGACCCGCGGCATGGTCGCCATCGACGACGGCGCGGTGAAGACGCAGGAGGGCCACGGCCAGTTCGTCGGACGCGAGCCGTTCACGGCGGTCAACCGCGCGCTCTCGACCTGGAAGGAACTGACGGCGCCGCGCAAGGTCGAGCGCACCGGCATCCCGGCCAGCGGGGTCTGACCGACATGGCCGAAGCGCCGGTGATCGAGGCCAATGGCCTGAACCTGGTGTTCCAGACCGCCGACGCGCCGGTGCACGCCCTGAAGGACGTGGACCTGACCGTCGGCAAGGGCGATTTCGTCTCGTTCATCGGGCCGTCCGGCTGCGGCAAGACCACGCTCTTGCGGGTGATCGCCGATCTGGAGCAGCCGACCGGCGGCACGATCACGGTCAACGGCATGACCCCGAGCCAGGCGCGGATGAACCGGGCCTATGGCTATGTGTTCCAGGCCGCGGGGCTCTACCCGTGGCGGAGCATCGCCGGCAATGTGCGGCTGCCGCTCGAGATCATGGGATATTCGAAGGCCGAACAGGCCGAACGGGCCGCCCGGACGCTGGAGCTGGTGGGCCTGACCGGGTTCGAGCGCAAGTTCCCCTGGCAGCTTTCGGGCGGCATGCAGCAGCGGGCCTCCATCGCCCGGGCGCTGGCCTTCGACGCCGACCTGTTGCTGATGGACGAGCCCTTCGGGGCGCTGGACGAGATCGTGCGCGACCATCTGAACGAGCA
>DATHZU010000030.1:0-10548 GCA_035458445.1 Thermohalobaculum sp.
CCAGCACACCTCGGCCTCGCTGACGATCCAGGAGAATGCCGACCCGGATGTGTGCCTCGACCTGCAGGACGCCTTCGCGGGACTGGCGCCCCAGGGCGGCGCCGGGCGCTACCGGCATCATCTCGAAGGGCCGGACGACATGGCGGCGCATATCCGAACCGTGCTGTCGGGTGTGCATCTGTCGATTCCGGTCTCCGGCGCGACGCTGATGCTGGGCACCTGGCAGGGCCTCTATCTGTGGGAGCATCGCACCCGGCCGCACTGCCGGCAGATCGCTCTGCATCTGCTGGCGGAATAATCGGCCTTGCAACCCCTTGCCGCTTGGCTGAAACTCGCCGCGGTCTCGGGGGAGAGTTTATGGAACGCAGCTTCCTGAAGTTTGTGTGGCGGTATTCCAAGCGCGAGCAGATCTACATTCTCGCTCTGACCTTCCTTTCATTCCCGCTGGTCTACTACTCGCTCGAAATCCCGAAGATCATCGTCAACGAGGCCATCAACGGCCGCCAGTTCCCGCGCACGATCCTCGGCTTCGAGTTCGAGCAAATTCCCTATCTGCTGCTGATGTGCTTCGCCTTCCTGGGCATGGTGGTGCTGATCAACGCCATCAAGTGGCTGCTGAACGTCTCGGTCGGCATGTGCGGCGAGCGGATGCTGCGCCGCCTGCGCTTTACTCTGTTCGAGCAGGTGATGCGCTTCCCGATCGCCCGCTTTCGCACCACCAAGCCCGGCGAGGTGATCCAGTCGATGCTGGGCGAGATCGAGCCCTTGGGCGGGTTCATTGGCGAGGTGATCTCGACCCCCGCCTTCCAGGGCGGGCTGTTGTGCGTCTACGTGACCTTCATCTTCATCCAGGACTTCTGGCTGGGACTGGCGGCGATCTCGCTCTATCCGATCCAGGCCTGGCTGATCCCGATGCTGCAGGCCAAGGTGATCCGGCTGAACAAGGAGCGGGCGCGCAACACCCGCGGCCTCGCCGACACCATCAGCGAGGCGGTCTCGAACGTCGCGGACATCCACACCAACGACACCGCGCGCTGGCACATGGCGCAGATCTCCGGGCGGCTGCACCAGAACACGCTGATCCGGATGGACCTTTTCCGGCGCAAGTTCACCATCAAGTTCGTCAACAACTTCCTGAACCAGTTGACGCCGTTCTTCTTCTACCTGGCGGGCGGCTACCTGGTGATCAAAGGCGATCTGGACTTCGGATCGCTGGTGGCGGTGCTGGCCGCCTACAAGGACCTGGCCGGGCCGTGGAAGGAAGTGCTGAACTACATCCAGCGCTGGAACGACTTCAACAGCCGCTACGAGTATGTCGTCGACAGCTTCGTCGGCGACGGCGTGCTGGGGGCCGAGCGCATCTTCGAGACCGATGCGCCGCCGCTGAAGGGCGAAGTCGAGATATCCGGCGTCGAGGGCGGTCCCGGCACCGGCGGCCTGACGGTCTCGGGCATGACCATCCGTCCGGGGCAGACCATCGCCGTGATCGGCGGCGAGGAGGGCGCCCGCGAGGCGCTGCTGCGCCTGATCGCCGGGTTGATCGAGCCGGCGGCGGGACGGGTGACCATCGGCGGCAAGCCGGTCAGCCAGTGCACCATGCCCGAGATCGGCGCCAGCATCGCCTATGTGGGCAGCGAGCCCGGCATGATCGCCCGCTCGATCCGCGAGAATCTGGTCTACGGCCTGCTGCGCCGGATGCCCGACCTCAGCAGCCAGGGTACGGCCGAGGCGGTCATGCTGCTGCGCGAGGCGCGCCGCACCGGCAACATCACCGCCGATCCCGAGGGCGACTGGATCGACTATCAGGCCGCCAGCGCCGAGGATGCCGAGGCGCTGGACCGCCGTCTGCTGCAGCTCGTCGACCTCGCCGGGCTGGCCGACGACCTGGTCGCGAACGCGCTGAACAGCCGGATCGATGCCAGCGACGGCGAGCGTTGGACCGCACCGATCCTCAGCGCCCGGGCGGAATTGCAGGCAGCGGTCGATGCCGCCGAGCTGAACGACATCGCCGAGCCCTGGGTGCCGGGGGTGTTCAACACCAACGGCACGCTGCTGGCCAACACGCTGTTCGGGTTTCCGCTTGCCGGCGCCGACGATATACGCGGCTATGCCCGGATGGCCAATGTGCGCGAGGTCCTCGAGTCGGTTGGCGCCCTGTCCGAGCTTCAGACCATCGGCTGGGAGATCGCCGACGAGTTCGCCACCCTTGTCGAGGCCGTCGACGAGAAATCGGCGGTGCTGGACAGCTTCGCCGCCTACCCGAAGGCCGATATCCTGGCCGCCGCCGACCTGGTGCAGGCCAATCGCGGCCACAATATCGATTCGCTTCGGGCCGAGCAGCGCGAGACCCTGCTCAGCTTCGCGCTGGCGTTCATCCCCACCCGCGACCGGCTCGACGTCCTGGACGACGACCGCATTGCGCGGCTGCTCAGCTGCCAGGCCAAGGCGCGCAAGATTCTGGTCGGGCGCGAGGATTTCGTGACCTTCGACCAGGATCGGTTCAGCCCGGCGCGGACCATCGCCGAGAACATCCTGAACGCCAAGCGCCGGTTCGACCGCAAGTCCGCCTGGCGGACGCTGGACGAGAAGATGGAGGCGGCGATCCGCACGGCCGGGCTGCGCGACGACCTGATCCGGCTGGGCCTCGGCGCGTTCGTGGGGACCGGCGGCTCGAACCTCTCGGCCACAGCGCGGCGTCGCGTGGCGCTGGCGCGGGCGATGCTGAAACAGCCGCGGGTGATCCTGCTGGACGGGGTGGCGGGCTCGGCCCTGCCCGCCGACGTGGCTCTGCGCGAGGCCATCAGGAAGGATCTGCCCGAGGCGGCGCTGGTCTATGCCGCCGCCGCCCCGGATGCGGCAAGTGACGCCGATGCGATAGTAATGATCGACGCAAACGGAACTGTTAGGTACGATCAGTCAAGTAAGCCCCGCGTATCCGAGTAGCGAGCGGTGGAAGCGCGAGAAAAGGACATGCCGAATGAGCCTTAATCAAGCTGTTGCGATCATGCAGGAAATCCCCCTGTTCAGGAAAGTGGACCTGAAACAGCTCAAGGTGGTCGCGATGATGGGCGAGACGCGGAAATACCGGGCGGGCGAACGCCTGTTCGAAAAGGGCGACGAAGGCGATGCGGCCTTCATCATCATCTCCGGCGCCGTCGATGTCATCGTCGGAGTCGACGGCGACGAACGCTCGGTGGCGACGCTTGGCCAGGGCGAGATTTTCGGCGAGCTGGCTGTGCTCTGCGATCAGCCGCGCACCACCGCCATCGGCGCGCATTCCGATCTCGAGGTGTTGCGGCTCGACCGGAACGTGGTGATGAACCTGATGCGCGAGTTCCCGGACATCTCACTCGAGATGGTGCGCATCCTCGGCCGCCGGCTCGAGCGCACGACCACCGAGCTGTCCGGCGCGCTTGCCAGGCTCCAGGAGTTCGGCGAGCAGGGCTGACGCGCCCCGTCAGCCCACGCTGTTCTGCCGCGCCATCAGGCAGCCGAGGCGGCGCAACTCGACCACGTCATCGCTCAGCGCATGCCAGAATGTCGGGTGCAATTCCTGGTTCAGGATCACGTCGTCGGGGTAATCCGGCTCGGTCATCAGCCGGTCCCAGGGCAGCGACCCCCAGCCGAGCGGCATGTGGAGATCGCCCGATCCATAGGCCAGCGCCTCGGCGGGCAGGCTGCCCCACATACCTCGCTCGACCCCGAAGCAGTCGTTCAGGTGCAGGTGGGCGGCCAATGGCGCCAGCGCCGTGACTTCCTCCATCAGATCGGCCCCGGTCCGGGCGCATTGCAGCGCCGAGTGGGCATAATCCAGCGTCGCGCACAGGGCCGCATGATCCACCGCGCGGATCTCGGCCGCCAGCCGGCTCGGCAGGGCGGTCTCGCGCTTGTCGTTGCTCCAGATCGTCTCGAGGCAAATCCGCACCCCATGACCGGCGGCGAAATCGGCCAGCCGCGACAGGCTCTCGCGCTGGCGGGCGTAGGCAGCCTCCAGCTCCGCCGGGCCTTCGGCCTTCGCCAGGCCGCAATGCAACACCATGTTGCGCGCGCCGAACCGTGCGGTCAGTTCGATGCAGGCACGGGCCAGGGTCTCGTGCAGCGCCATCCGGTCCGGCGCGTCCATCAGGTTGATGGTTAGCAGCGCATGGGTCGAATAGCCCAGGCGCCGCCCGCGCATCTGGGTGTCGAAATGCCGAAAAACCGGCTCGAGGATCGCCCCGTTTGCGATCAGCCGCGTGGCGAAGAAGGGAATCTCGACCGTGTCGACGCCCAGCGACTCGGCCTCGTCCAGCAAGACGCCCGGCTCGGCGAGGTCGAAATTCGGGGGCCAAAGTGTGTAGCCAATGCGCTGCGAAGTCATCGAAAACTCCTCGCCACCGCTCTTGTCGTGGTGCGCGGCGGCCTCGGCGGCAGCCTTCCGGTTGCGCCGGGATCAAATTTATCACCGGGCATTGGAGCAATTCTGAGCGCGATGGTCAACGCGGGATTCCTTTCTGCGCGCCGGACGCTCAAGGGTCTGTGGGGCCGGGGGTTGCAATCGGCGGCCAATGGCCTTCCTTTTCGCCGGACGCGGACAGGAAGCGGAGGCGACATGGCGGGTCCGCTGGACGGGGTACGGGTGGTCGACCTGACGACGATGGTCTCGGGGCCACTGGGGGCGATGATCCTGGCCGACCAGGGCGCCGACGTGATCAAGGTCGAGACCCCGGCGGGCGGCGACCACTCGCGCCACGTGGCAACCCGGCGCGGCGGCTTCTCGGCCTCGTTCCTGAACAACAACCGCAACAAGCGCTCGGTGGCGCTGGACCTGAAGCACGCCGACGGTCTGGCGGCGCTGAAGCGGCTGATCGCCGGGGCGGATGTGGCGCTGCAGAACTTCCGCCCGGGCGTGGTCGAGCGGCTCGACCTGACGCAGGAGGCGCTCCGGCACCGCACGACCGCTGAATGGATCGAGACGATCGAGGCCAATGACGTGCCCTGCGCCCCGGTGCTGACCCGGCGTCAGATGATCCGCCACCCCCAGGTGGCTGGCACCGGCATCGTCGCCGAGACCGAGCATCCCCAGGCCGGCCGCCTGCGCCAGGCCCGCCCGCCGGCGCGGTTCTCCGGGACCCCGACCGAACACCGGCGCGGCGGCCCGCGGCTGGGCGGCCATACCCGCGAAGTCCTCGCTGAAGCCGGCTATTCCGTGGACGAGATCGAAGCGATGATCGCCTCCGGCGCAGCAGCAACGGACGAAACGGCACAGCCATGATCGATTTCTACTACGCGGCCACCCCCAATGGCTGGAAGGTCGCCATCCTGCTGGAGGAGCTGGGCCTGGACTATCGCATGATCCCGGTGCGCCTGAGCCAGGGCGACCAGTTCAAGCCCGAGTTCCTGGCGATCAGCCCGAACAACCGGATGCCCGCGATCGTCGATCACGACGTCGAGGGCGACCCGGTGCCGGTCTTCGAGTCCGGCGCCATCATGTGGTATCTGGCGGAAAAGACCGGGAGATTCCTGCCCTCCGGTGCGCTGGAGCGCAAGGAGGTCATGGAATGGCTGTTCTGGCAGGTCGGCAACCAGGGTCCGATGGCCGGACAGCTTTCCCATTTTGTCAATTACGCCCCGGAAGGCGTGGGAGACTACGGCCGCGCCCGCTATGCGCGCGAATACGACCGCTGCCTGGGCGTGCTCGACCGGAGGCTCGAGGGGCGCGACTGGATCGTCGGCGGCGAATATTCCATCGCCGACATGATCTGCTGGCCCTGGGTGCTGATCGCCAAGCCGCTGGGCGCCGACCTGGCGCCTTTCCCGAATCTCGCCGCCTGGCGCCAGCGGGTCAAGGAGCGCCCGGCGGTCCAGCGCGCGGTCGACCTGGGCAAGGAGCTGCGCCGCAATGCGCCTCCCGACGAGGCCGAGCGCAGGCTGCTGTTCGAGCAGACCGCCGCGAGCGTGCGCGCCCGGCCCGGTGGCGAAGGCGCCTGAACTGCCTCCGATGCCGGCGAAACCGTCGTCTCCGGACAGGCGGGCGCGAAATCCTCCGTAAAGACTTGGCGCTTATGGCTGTCTGGCCGCCCGGCTGCGCCGGGTGCCAACTCTGGGGTTACACCGCGCGAATTTCCGGCAATACTGTCCCGGAATAGTACAGGCGACTGTTGCGGAACGCCGATCACCGGCGGCCGCGGCGCAAGGTTCGGGAGAGAAGCGATGCGTGAAGGTGACGTGGAACGGCTGGCGGCGAAGCTCGACGAGGTCCGTGCGATTGCCGGATCGCGGGTCGCCGCAGCGGACCGGGCAGACTTCATGACCGCGCTCGACCGGATCTACGCGACGGTCTCGCCGGACGACATCGCCGGGGTCGAGGCCGAGGAGCTCTACGGCGCAGCGCTGGCGCTGTGGAAGTTCGGCGCAAAGCGCCGGCCGGGCGCGGCGCGGGTGCGGCTCTACAACCCGCGCATGTCCGAGCATGGCTGGGAATCGCAGCACAGCGTGCTCGAGGTGATCAACGACGACATGCCGTTCCTGGTGGACTCGCTGACGGCGCTGTTGACCGAGCGCGGGATCGGTATCCACAGGCTGTCGCATCCGGTCCTCGGCGTGACCCGCGACGCCAAGGGCACACGCAGCGGACTGGCGGCGGACGGGGACGACGGGGCGATCCGGGAATCGGTAATCCAGGCGCAGATCGACCAGATCGGCGACGCCGGGATGCTGACCGGCCTCGAGGCCGAGGCAACGCAGGTTCTGGCTGATGTGCGCGCCGCGGTGACTGACTGGAAGCCGATGATGGCCCGCCTCGCCGAAGTCACCGAGGAGTTGCGCAACGAGGCGCCGGCGGACGCCTCCGAGCTGGCGGGCGAGGTGTGTGAGTTTCTGGAATGGCTGGCGCAGGACCATTTTACGTTCCTCGGCTACCGCGAATACCGGATCGGCGAGGGCCGCAAGCAGGGCTCCGCGATGACCGGAAGCCTGGGGTTGATGCGCGCCCCGGACTATACCTTCCTGCGCGATGCCAAGGGAGAGCCGTCGCACTGGTCGCCCGAGATGGACGCCTTCATCAGCGACACCTCGCCGCTTCTGATCCTGAAGGCGAACCGGCGCTCGACGGTGCACCGCCCGACCCATTTCGATGTCATCGGGGTCAAGCATTACGACAAGAAAGGCCGCGTGATCGGCGAGCATGTCTTTGTCGGCCACTTCACCTCGTCGGCCTATAACAGGAGCCCGCGGGCGATTCCGCTGCTGCGCCAGAAGGTGGAGCGGATCATCAAGCGCGCGGGCTTCGCCCCGGCCAGCCATGACGGCAAGGCGCTGACCAACGTGCTCGAGACCTACCCGCGCGACGAGCTGTTCCAGAGCTCGGACGATCAACTGTTCCACAACGCCATAGGTGTGCTGCACCTGGCCACCCGGCCGCGCACGCGGCTGTTCCTGCGCCCCGACCGGTTCGGGCGGTTCATGTCGTGCCTCGTCTACGTGCCGCGCGAGCGCTACAACACCGAGCTGCGGGTGAAGCTCGGCGAGATCCTGAGCCGCGCTTTCAATGGCCGGGTCGCGACCTGGACGCCAACATTCGGCGACGAGGCGCTTGCGCGGGTACATTTCGTAATCGCCACTCTGCAGGGCGGAATCCCAGACTACGACGTCGCCGAGATCGAACGCAGCGTCGTTGAGGCGGTCCGCAGCTGGGGCGACGTTCTGCACGAGGCGCTGGTCGACCGGATGGGCGAGCACGAGGGCAATCGGCTCCACGCGCTCTACGGCAGGGGCTTCAACCCCGGCTACCGTTTCACCTTCAACGCCGTTTCCGCGATCGCCGATATCGAGAAGATGGAGGAGTTGACGGAGGCGGGCCCGCCAACCCTGAAATTCTATCGCCGCCTCGAGGACGCCGACTCGACAGTGCGCTTCAAGCTCTACCGGCTGGGCCGGTCGGTGGTGCTGTCGGATTGCTTCCCGGTGCTCGAGGGAATGGGGTTCCGCATCCTCGAGGAGGACATGTTCCAGATCGCGCGCGGGGACGAGCAGATCTGGTTGCACGACTTTTACATGCAGTCGGCAAGCGGAGACGAAATCGACCTCGGCGCGCTGCGGGTGAAGCTCGAAGAGGCCTTTGCCGCCGTCTGGTCGGGCGAGGTCGACAGCGACCGATTGAACCGGCTGGTGCTGCAAGCAGGGCTCAGCGCCCGCGAGACCATGCTCCTGCGTGCCTACAGCCGCTTCCTGCGCCAGGCGCGGATCCCCTATTCGGTCGACTACATGGAGGACGCGCTGGCCGACAATCCCGGCATCGCCCGGTCACTGGTCGACCTGTTCGGCGCCCTGTTCGACCCTGGTTCCGGGCTCGACGCCGACGGACGCGAAAAGGCGGCGGCGCGCATCTCCGACGAGATCGAGGCTGCGCTGGAGGCGGTGGCGAGCCTGGATGTCGACCGCATCGTGCGCCGGTTCCGCAATGCCGTACAGGCGACGCTGAGGACCAACAACTACCAGCCGGATGCTGGCGGCGCCCGGAAGCATTACGTCTCGTTCAAGTTCGACTGTGCGAAGCTCGACGACCTGCCGCTGCCGCGCCCCTGGCGTGAGATCTTCGTCTATTCGACCTGGATCGAGGGTGTACATCTGCGCGGCGGCCCGGTGGCACGGGGCGGCCTGCGCTGGTCCGACCGCAAGGAGGACTATCGCACCGAGGTGCTGGGGCTGGTCAAGGCCCAGCAGGTGAAGAACGCGGTGATCGTTCCGGTAGGCTCGAAGGGCGGCTTCCTGCCCAAGACCCTGCCCGCAGGGGGCACGCGAGACGAGGTGCAGGCCGAGGCGATCCGCTGCTACAAGACCTTCCTGAACGGGCTGCTGGACATCACCGACAATCTGGACGGCACGACGGTGGTGCCCCCGGCCTCGGTGATCCGGCGCGACGGCGACGACCCCTATCTGGTGGTCGCCGCTGACAAGGGCACCGCGACCTTCTCGGACATCGCCAACGGGGTCGCGGCGGATTACGGGTTCTGGCTGGGCGACGCCTTCGCCTCGGGCGGCTCGCAGGGCTATGACCACAAGGGCATGGGCATCACCGCCAAGGGCGGCTGGGAGGCGGTCAAGCGCCACTTCCGCGAGCTGGGCCACGACACCCAGACCCAGCCCTTCACGGTGATCGGCTGCGGCGACATGTCGGGCGACGTGTTCGGCAACGGCATGCTGCTCTCGGACCAGATCAAGCTGGTGGCCGCCTTCGACCACCGCGACATCTTCATCGACCCGGATCCGAACCCGGCAAAAAGCTTCGCCGAGCGCAAGCGCATGTTCGCGCTGCCGCGCTCCAGCTGGCAGGACTACGACAAGAAGCTGATCTCGAAGGGCGGCGGCGTGTTCCCGCGCTCGCTGAAATCGATTCCGCTGAGCCCGGAAATGCAGGCGGTGTCGGGCCTGAAGGCCGACCGCGCGACGCCGTTCGAGCTGATCCACGCGCTTCTGAAGGCGCCCACGGACCTGATGTGGTTCGGCGGCATCGGCACCTATATCAAGGCCTCGACCGAGAGCCATGCGGATGCGGGCGACCGGGCCAACGACGCGATCCGGGTCGATGCGCCCCAGCTTCGTGCCCGGGTGGTGGGAGAGGGCGCCAATCTGGGCGTCACCCAGCGCGCCCGGGTCGAACTCTCGGCCCGCGGGGTCAAGATCAACACCGACGCGGTCGACAACTCGGCCGGGGTGGACTGTTCGGACCACGAGGTCAACATCAAGATCGCCCTTGGCGCCGTGGTGGGCGCCGGCGACATGACCGAGAAGCAGCGCAACACCCTGCTGGCTAAGATGACCGACGAGGTCGGCGAGCTGGTGCTGAAAACCAATTACAACCAGACCCTGGCGATCTCGCTGGTCGAGGCCCGGGCGCCCGGGCTGGCCGAGGAGCACGCCCGGTTCATGCGGGCGCTGGAGGGCCAGGGGCTGCTGGACCGCGCGGTCGAGCTGTTGCCGCCGGACGACGAGATCGCCGAGCGCCGCCAAGCCGGGCGCGGCCTGACCCGGCCCGAGATCTCGGTGCTGGTGGCCTATGCCAAGATCACTCTGTTCTCGGAACTGGTGCGCTCGACCGTTCCCGACGATCCGTTCATGGAGCGCTTCCTGACCGGCTACATGCCGGGGCCGATCCGCGAAAAGTACCAGGGCGTGCTCAAGACCCACCGTCTGCGGCGCGAGATCATCGCGACCGTGATCGCCAACGCCATGGTCAACGAGGCGGGACCGTCGCTCTACAACCGGCTCTGCGAGGAGACCGGCGCCAGCCCCGCCGATACCGTGCGCGCCTTCATCATCGCCCGCGAGATCTACGGGCTGCCGGCGATCGGCGCGGCGATCAACGCGCTCGACAACAAGGTTGCCGCCGCGACCCAGACCGAGATGCACCTGGCGCTCAGCGACATGATCGCGGCGCAGAGCCTGCGGCTGCTCCAGGGCGGCAACGGGCGCGACATCGGCGAGGCGGTCGCGTTCTACGGGCCGGGCATCGCCCGGATCGTCGAGCGGGCGGACGGCATGATAACCGCCTTCTCGAAGAAGCGGCTG
>DATHZU010000031.1:0-4276 GCA_035458445.1 Thermohalobaculum sp.
AGTTGTTGGAGAGCCGCAGGACAAATAAGCGCTTGAATAAGTAGGGAAAATTAATTTCTGTCCGGATATTTTCACCAGTTCGGACACTTCTGTCAATCCCGGAGCAAAAAGGGGCCACGCACCGGCGGAATAGTGGGCCAGTGGTTCGGTCCTGGCGCGCGCCTTGGCGCGTGTGCTCCCCATATAGCTGACGCGCGACAAGGCGCACTGGCCGAAGGCCAGTCCGGGCAGTATCCATCGTTGTGAGATCAGCCCTTGGCTTTGTGGCTCTGGCGTAGCCTGAAGCTCTCGCCGTTCATCTCGAGGATGTGGACGTGGTGGGTGAGCCTGTCGAGAATGGCGCCGGTGAGACGCTCGGAGCCGAAGACCTCGGTCCACTCGTCGAAGGGCAGGTTCGAGGTGATGATGATCGATCCGCGTTCGTAGCGCTGCGAGATGATCTCGAAGAGCAGCTCGGCTCCGGTCTTGGAGAGCGGGACGAAGCCCAACTCGTCGATGATCAGCAGGTCCTGGTTGGCGAGGGTCTTCTGGAAGCGTTGGAGCCGGCGATCGTCCACCGCCTCGACGAGTTCATGGACGAGAGCGGCCGCGGTCGCGAACCGGACCTTCAGGCCCTTCTGACAGGCCGCCTGCCCGAAGCCGAGGGCAACATGGGTCTTGCCGGTGCCGCTTGGACCCAGGGCGATGACGTTCTCACGGCGAAGGGCGAACTCGCAGCGGGCGAGTTCCATAGTCAGGACCTTGTTGAGGGAGGGGATCGCCTTGAAGTCGAAACTGTCGAGGCTTTTGGTCGCCGGGAACTTCGCCGCCTTGATGCGCCGCTCGATCATGCGGCGCTCGCGCTCGATCAACTCGAGTTCGCAGAGCCGCAGCAGGTATTGCACGTGATCCCGGCCCTCGGCCGCGCACTGCCGGGCGAGCTTGGCGTATTCGCTCTGGAAGGTCGGCAGCCGGAGCTTCTTGAGGTGGTGCTGCAGCAGCACCTGCGGCGTGTCGGTCATGCCGCCGTCCCGGGCATCAGCACCTTGTAGCTGGCTGGACGGGTGGTCTCGACCTGAGCCCTGGGCAGGTAGGGATAGATGTCGAGATCGAGCCGTGGCGGGCGCCGCTCGATGCGGCACAACACCAGGTGCTTGACCGCGTCATAGCCGATGGCGCCGAGATCGAGTGCTTGACCGACAGCACCATGGACATGGCCCATCTCGAAGGTCTCGAGCAGCCGCAGGACCTGGACATACTCTCGCTTGCCGCTCTTTCCCATCCGCGCTTCCAGCAGCCGGCGCAGGGTGGCGAAGGCATCGGGCAGCTCCCAGCCCTGCAGCGGTGCGGCCTGGTCGAGGGCGCCGACCTTCTGCTCCAGCAGCGGCAGGAAGTGCATCGGGTCGAAGACCATGTCGGCCTTCTCGTAAGACCGCTGGTGGCGGGCAATGATCTCGGCGCCGCAACCGATGACGACCTCGCCGACATAGCCGCGGACCTGAACCTCATGATGGGCGTAGGCCACCGGCACCGAGTAGTCATTGCAGCGGTAGCGCACCATCGAGATCGAGGTGGCCCGCGTGCTCACTTTCTCGCAGGCGTCGTAGGGCGCGGCCGGCAGGACCATCAAGGCATCGAGATCACGCATCAGCCGCTCGCCGATCGTCTCGCTGTGACCCCGCAGAACCTCGTCCTGGCGCTTGAGGCACTGCTCCTCCAGCCAGGCGTTCAGCGCCTCGAAGCTCTCGAAGCGGGGCATCGGTACCATGTAGTTCCGCCGGCCGAGGCCGATCACACCCTCGACGTGCCCCTTGTCGTTGCCCTTGCCCGGCCGGCCGAACCGATCCTCGAACAGGTAATGCGACTGCAGCTCCGAGAATGCTCGGGTGCGCTTGCGGGTCCCGTCGCCGAGGATCCGTGCGACCGCGATCGTGGTGTTGTCGTAGAGCATTGACAGCGGCACGCCGCCGAAAAATGCGAAGGCCGAGACATGCCCGTCGCAGAACGCCTCGGTCGTCTCGCCAGGATAGGCCTTGATGAAGAGAGCATCCGAGTGCGGCAGGGCCATCGCGAAGTAGTGCAGCTTGCACACGACCCCGCCGATCTCTCCGAGCGCCTCGCCGAAATCCACCTGCGCATGGCCCGGAGCGTGCGCCAACGGCACGAACACCTCGCGCGTCCGGCGCTTCTTCTCGCGGACATAGTCGGTGACGATGGTGATGCCGCCGGTGAATCCATACTCATC
Organism: Thermohalobaculum sp.; assembly: GCA_035458445.1. Classification (GTDB taxonomy): domain Bacteria; phylum Pseudomonadota; class Alphaproteobacteria; order Rhodobacterales; family Rhodobacteraceae; genus Thermohalobaculum. The sequence continues at coordinate 2,225 of DATHZU010000031.1, forward strand.
CCGCAGCCGCTCGAAGATCCGCTTCGCCGTGTGCCGTTGCTTCTTCAGCAGGCTCTTATCCTCTTCGAGGATCCGGTCGATGATCGGAATGAACGGATCGAGCTTGGGCCGAACAGGCGGGCCATTCCTGCGATATCCCGGCGGAACCGAATGCTCCAGCATCTTCGACACGGTCTTGCGGTTGATCCCGAATAGACGCGCCGCCGCGCTCTTGCTCATCCCATCGACATGGCACGCCCGGCGCACCCGACTGTACAGATCCACAGAATACATCTCCCCGCCCTCAGCTCGTTCGCCTCGGGCGCAAAGGTGCGGCATTTTACTCCGCGACGGTCAGGACATCTGGCCGATTCCGCTGTCCATTTTGTCTCCGGGATTCACAATTGGGGTGTGTGATCGCAGGCTCGTCCGTGGCGGGTGTGCGAGGGGCGCGATCCAATCCATTCTTCAGAATGGAATGCAGGGATGAGTATGATCGGGCGTTGATCGTCAGCGCCCGTTCACAGGCCGCTTCAAGGCGGTCACGGCCAAAGGTCTTGGCCAGGCGGATAACGCCAAGGCAGGTGCGGAAGCCCTGTTCGGGGTGCTTGCGCTCGCGCATGACGACCTCGACGAAGGCCTCGGTATTGGGCCCGATCCGCGATGCCTGCCGCCGGATACGTTCCGGCGTCCAATCGGCACGGAACCGGTGGTTTGGCGGCATATGCTCACGGTGGGTGGAATGCTGACGGTTGCCGGATGTCCGGGCGTGGGAGGCCACACGCTTGCCTTCGAAGAAAACTTCGATGGTGCGGGTGGTGATCCGAACCCAGAGCTTCTGCTTCAGAAGCTGATGCGGCACCGAGTAGTAATGCCGCCCGACATCGATGTGATAGTCGAGCCCGGCGCGGCACTGCTTCCATTGCGCGTAAACGTAGGGTTCAGCGGACAGCGGCTTCAGGGCGGGCTTGTCGAGCTGCTCGAACAGATCCCGGCGGCTGGCACCCAGATGCCGGGAGACCTTGCCATTGAGCTGATTGAGCAGCGGGCGGATCGCCGCGTTCAACTCGTCGAGGCCGAAGAACCGCCGATTGCGCAGCCGCGCCACGATCCAGCGCTCGGCCAGAAGCACGGCAGCCTCGACCTTCGCTTTATCTTTGGGTTTGCGCGGCCGCGCCGGGATGATGGCAATATCGTAATGCGCCGCCATATCGGCATAAGTGCGGTTAATCGCCGGATCGTAGAAACAGGCCTTGGTGACGCCCGCCTTGAGATTGTCCGACACGATCTGGGCAGTCACGCCGCCGAAGAACGCAAAGGCCCGCGTGTGACTGGCGATCCAATCGGGCAGCTTCTGCGACCAACTCGCCTCGACATAGGTGTAATTGGACGCGCCCAGGGCTGCGACGAAGAGCTGTGCCTGGCGCACCTCGCCGGTCTCGGGGCAGGCAACGTCAATCGTGGCACCCGCATAATCCACGAACAGCCGCTCCCCGGCGGCATGGCGCTGGCGCATGACGGGCGACAGCTTGCCCTCCCACCGGGTGTAAAGCTCACAGAAACGGCTATAGCCGTAACCGTCCGGATGAACGGCACGGTACTCTTCCCACAACAGCGCCAGGGTCACGCCCTTCCGGCGCAACTCGGCATGGATGTAGGCCCAATCGGGCTGCGCGAAGCTCCCACGGACATCGCCTGCCGAGCGCGGAAACAGCATCCGTTCCAGATCGCCGTCAGACACATCATCGGGCAGCGGCCAGGACAAGCCAGCCGACCGCGCCCGGTAGATATACTCACGCAGCGTCGTCCGACCCACCTGCAGGCTCGACGACATCTCTCGCGTCGATAGACCCTGCGCGGCAAGCCGCAAGACCTCCCTGATCCTACGCATCGGCAATCTCTTCATCTGGCGCCCCTCCCGGTCAAAAAGACCGGCAGAGTAGCCTGCTGCAGATCGCCTCGCAGCAGCGCAAAACAGGGTGGGCGGATAGCCCGGAATCCCCGGGCGGATCAGATTGGAATGGGTGGGCGGATCAAATCGGAATCACCGGGCGGATGTGCCCGGAATGGGCA
>DATHZU010000032.1:0-2141 GCA_035458445.1 Thermohalobaculum sp.
CGGCGCTGACCTTCAAGACCGACCTGTTGTGGGCGCAGCTGGATGCGCTGCACTCGGCCTATGTCGAGCCCGGCCGCATCCCGCCCGGCGCCTGGCAACCCGGCGAGGGGCTGAAGTGACCGCCGAGGCGATCCTGCCCGATGCGGCGCGCCCGGCGCTGCTGCGCGGCGTCAGGCCCCATTTCGACAAGGTCCGCGACACCTGGGTGTTGCTGGCGCCGGAACGGGCCCTGGCGCTGGATGCCATCGGCGCCGCGATCCTGGCCGAGACCAACGGCAAGGCCAGCTTCGCCGAGATCGTGGCCCGGCTGGCGGCGAAGTATAACGCGCCGCCCGATCAGATCGCCGGCGATGCGCGCAAGTTCCTGGTGAGCCTGGTCGAGCGCCGCATGGCCGAGGTGCGCCCATGACCGTGAAGCCGCCGATGGCCATGTTGGCCGAGCTGACCCACCGTTGCCCGCTGGCCTGCCCCTATTGCTCGAACCCGGTGGAGCTGCTGGGCCGCAATGTCGAGCTGACCGCCGCGCAATGGGCGGATGTCTTTGCCCAGGCGGCTGCCCTGGGGGTGTTGCAGCTGCATATCTCGGGCGGCGAGCCGGCCTCGCGGCGCGACCTGGAGGAGATCACCGGTGCGGCCTCGAAGGCGGGGCTCTACACCAACCTGATCACCTCCGGCATCGGGCTTACCCGCAAGCGGCTGAAGGCGCTGGAGGATGCCGGGCTGGACCATGTCCAGCTTTCCGTCCAGGGCGTCGATGCGCAGGCGGCAGACGAGATCGGCGGCTACAAGGGCGGTTTCGCCCGCAAGATGGAGGTGGCGGGCTGGATCGCCGAGATCGGCTTTCCGCTGACCCTGAACGCGGTGATGCACCGCCGCAACCTCGACCGGCTGGACGAGACCATCGCGCTGGCGGTCAACCTGGGCGCCCGCAGGCTGGAGGTCGCCTGCGTGCAGTTCCACGGCTGGGCGACGCTGAACCAGGGCGCGCTGATGCCGACCCTGCAGCAGGCGCTGGCCGCCCGCGACACGGTCAACGCGGCGCGCGAGCGGCTGAAGGGGGTACTGGTCATCGACTTCGTGCCGCCGGACTACTACGCCACCTTCCCCAAGGCCTGCATGGGCGGCTGGGGCTCGGTGGGGATGAACGTCACCCCCGACGGCACGGTGCTGCCCTGCCACGCGGCGGCGAGCATCGAGGGGATGACCTTCGAGCGAGTGCAGGACCGCCCGCTGGCCGAGATCTGGCGCGACAGCGCCGCCTTCAACGCCTTCCGGGGCGACGAGTGGATGCAGGAGCCCTGCCGCTCCTGCGAGCGCAAGCATCTCGACTGGGGCGGCTGCCGCTGCCAGGCCATGGCCATCGCCGGAGATCCGGCGGCGACCGACCCGACCTGCGCGAAATCGCCGTTCAACGCCAGGCTGCGGGAGGCGGCCGAGGCCGCGGCGCAGGCAGCGGGCGAGATCACCTACCGCAAGGCTCCGGCCTGAAGCGCTGCGCGCCGGCGGCTGCGCCGCCGCCCCCTCTCCATCTCTCCCCCCAGCGGGGGGAGAGCGGCGCATCGCAGCCAGGTTTGCGGGGCGGACGGGTCAGTTGCCAGCGGCTGATCCTCACCAGCGTGTCAGGAAGCTGGAGAACGCTGTGATTTCGAGGTCCGCGCGGCGGCGCATCGGTCTCTGAACTCGCGCGAGAACGGATCGACCGGGCCGAAGCGGGCGGGGTCGAATTGCGCCAGGTCGAACTCGGGCTCGGTGCCACGCGCCAGGGCTGAAACGGCCGACCCGATGCCGGCGGACAGGGCTATCCCGCTTCCGCAGCACCCTGCTGCGGTGAAGAAGCCGGAAACGCCGGGAACGGCGCCCAGAAGTATGACGCCATCGGGCGTGTAGCCCGAGAGGCCGCTGACATAGGACGTGAACCGCGCATCCGCGATTCCCGGGAATAGCCCGGAAATCCCGGCCATTGCCTCGGCAAGCACGTCCCAGTGTTCCTCGCCCCGGGTGGCCGACCGCCGAACCATGTCGTGCGCCAGTACACCAGCTTCCACTACCGGGCCAGGAGCTGGTCGAAGGCCCGCAGGGTTGTAGCCAAGGTCGAGTTCCATCCGGGCGAGCTGTTTCCCCGTGTGGGCTTCATCGTCACC
>DATHZU010000033.1:0-11220 GCA_035458445.1 Thermohalobaculum sp.
TCGCCTGGCTGCTGATCGAGGTCAGGGGCCTGATCGGCAACATGGGTTTCTCGATCATCGTGCTGACCCTGCTGGTGAAGGCCTGCCTGTTCCCACTGGCCTACAAGTCCTTTGTCTCGATGTCGAAGATGAAGAAGCTCCAGCCAGAGATGGAGAAGATCAAGGAGCGCGTCGGCGACGACCGCCAGAAGATGCAGCAGGAGATGATGGCGCTTTACAAGAAGGAGAAGGTCAACCCGGCTTCCGGGTGCCTGCCGATCCTGTTGCAGATCCCGATCTTCTTCTCGCTGTACAAGGTGCTGTTCGTCACCATCGAGATGCGCCACGCGCCGTTCGTCGGCTGGATTCACGACCTCGCGGCGCCGGACCCGACCTCGTTCATGAATCTATTCGGGCTGTTCAGCTACGAGATCCCGGCCTTTCTGACGCTGTTCTCGATCGGCGTCTACCCGATCCTGATGGGCGTCACCATGTGGATGCAGCAAAAGCTGAACCCGGCGCCCACCGACCCGACCCAGAAGATGATCTTCGCGTGGATGCCCTGGGTGTTCATGTTCATGCTGGGCCGGTTCGCCAGCGGGCTGGTGATCTACTGGTGCGCCAACAACATCATCACCTTCACCCAGCAATACATCATCATGCGCAGCCAGGGGATCGAGGTCGATCTGATGGGCAACATCACCTCCGGGCTGAAACGCAAGCAGCCTGCGGCGGTCGAGAAGGCCGCGGAGGAGAAGCCCGCCGCCGCCGCCCCGGCGGCGGACGTGGCGCCGGAGGACAGCGCACCCGCCAAGCCAGCCAAGAAACCCGCCACCAAGCCGCGCCGCAAGCGCAGCGGCAAGGGCGGATGACGCGGGCCATGGGCGCCCGCGTCGACCAGATCTGGCGACATCCAGTCAAGAGCCTCGGTGCCGAGCGGATCGCCCGGACCGAGCTTGCCGCCGGGCGCACCATGCCCTGGGACCGGGTCTGGGCGCTGGCGCACGAGAAGACCCGGTTCGACTTCGGCGCCCCGGATTGGCAGCCATGCCAGTCCTTCCTGCGCGGCTCGATCGCGCCTCTGTTCGCGGCAACCAGTGCCCTTGTGGACGAGGCCAGCGGCAGGGTGACCTTCCGCCATCCTCGCCTCGATGACCTGACCATCGATCCTGACAGCCCCGATGGCCGCGCGGCTTTCCTCGCCTGGGTGGCGCCGATCTGCCCTGAAGGGCCCGATCCCGTTGCCTTGGCCCGGGTTCCGGGGCGGGGGATGACCGACACGGATTTCCCCTCGGTCTCGGTCAAGTCGCTGGCGTCGCTCCGCGCGCTGTCCCAGCGCATGGGGATCGAGCTGATGCCGCGCCGGTTCCGCGGCAATATCTGGCTCGACGGCCTGGCCCCCTGGGAAGAGTTCGACTGGGTCGGCCGCGAGATTGCCATCGGTGGGGCCCGTCTGAAAGTGGTCGAACGGGTGGCGCGCTGCAACCTCACCAAGACCAATCCCGAGACCGGAGTTCGCGACGCCGACACGCTCGGCGCGCTCGAGCGGCACTACGGCCACAAGGATTTCGGCATCTATTGCCAGGTCGTCGAGGGCGGCCCTGTGGCCGAAGGCGATCCAGCCGGCCTGGCGGGCTGACCGATGGCCGCGCCGCAGGTTCCCTTCACGGTCATGGACACCGCCGACCCCGCTCTGATCGAGCGCGGGCGCCTGCTGTTCGCGGGGCCCTGCGACTTCGTCAAGGGCGTGGTCGCCATGGACGGCCTGCCTGCCCCCGACCGGCCCGAGGTCTGCTTCGCGGGCCGCTCGAACGTGGGCAAGTCGTCACTGATCAACGCGCTGACCGGACGCAAGGCGCTGGCACGGGCTTCGAACACCCCGGGCCGGACGCAGGAGATCAACTATTTCGCGCTGGGCGAGGCTGGCTACCTGGTCGACCTGCCGGGCTATGGCTATGCCGAGGCGCCGCTGGAGAAGGTGGCGAAGTGGCAGGACCTGCTGCGCAGCTATCTGGCCGGACGAGTGACCCTTGCCCGCGCCTATGTGCTGATCGACGCCCGCCACGGGGTGAAGCAGGTAGACCACGAGATCATGGCGCTGCTGGACCGCGCCGCGGTCTCGTTCCAGGTGGTCCTGACCAAGGCCGACAAGCCGAAGGCGCACGAGTTCGCCCGCACGATCGAGGCGGTCAAGTCGAGCCTGGCGAAACACCCCACCGCCTATCCCGAGATCATCGTCACCTCCTCCGAGAAGGGGCAGGGGCTGGACCTGCTGCGCACCGCCATAGCCCGGCTGATCGGCGCCACGCCCGCCTGACGCCGGTTTCCGGGTGGCGTCGAGCTTCGCGCCGCCGTCATTGACGATCTCGTTTGACCCGTCTCGCGACCTCGGATAGGCTGATTTTGAGATATTTCTGAGGGCTTAACTCGGTGATCTTAAACCTGCTGCGCCTGTGCATCGCCTTGGTCGTGCCAACCGGAGCACTGTTTCTTTCCAGCTATCTGGATGGAAATCCGGAGCTGCTGGAAGAGAAGACGATCAGTTTCCTCTGTATCCTCGACACGCTGGTGACCCACCGCGAGATCGCCTGCCTGGCGCAGGAATGGGTCGGCCCGTTCCGCGACACGGCCTGGCTTGCGTTCGGTCTCGGCGCGGCCCCGCTCTTCGTGTTCTTCGGCGTGGCGATCCTTTGCGGGACCAGGCGATCGATGAATGCTGCCGTCTTCCCGCTCATGATCCCGGTCGCGATCGTCCTGGTCTGTGCCAATATGCTGGTACAGGGCGTGTTGGTGCTGGGGGTGGTCGTGCTGGTCTACACCGCGCATGTTGGCAATCCGCCGATCTTCGCACTGTTCTTCGCCGCCGCCGCCATCGCCGGTGGCGCGCTGGCCGTTATCGGCGGCGCCGTGACCATGCGCTTTTCCCAGGCGCTCGAGGTGCGCGGGCTGGCGATCAAGCGCAGCACCTCACCGCGGCTATGGGCGCTGGTCGACGACCTTGCTGCCAGACTCGGCGCCGATCCGCCGGACGCCATCGTGATCGGGCTCGAGCCGACCTTCTGGGTGGTCAGCGGCAAGGTGCGCGCCAGCGGCACAAACCTGCCGACCCGGCTGATCGAGGGCAGGACGCTGTTCGTTTCGTTGCCGCTGATGCGGGTCCTGGCGGACGAGGAGTTCCGCGCCATCATCGCCCACGAGCTCGGCCATTTCCGGGGCCGCGACACCGAGTATTCGGCGCGCTTCATCCCGGCCTACCAGGCGCTGGAGGGCGCCGAGACCGGATTCGACGATGCGGCCGAGATCGGCGGGTCCGGGCCGCCCATCGCCGTGGTCCTCGCCTGGATCGCCCGGATGCCGGCGCGGGCCCTGCTCGCGATGCTCCACGCTGCGTTCCACGGCAATGTCCAGCGCATCAGCCGGTTCCGCGAATACGAGGCCGACGCCGCTGCGGCCGAGGTCGCCGATCCCCGCGCCGTTGCCACGTCGCTGTTCAAGATCCCGCTCTATTCCCGGCTATGGGACAATCTGATCGAGGATCACATCAACCGCATCCGGCGGAAGCTCCCCACCGCGCCGGAGCTGGGCACCTTCTTCGGCGACATGGCCCGGCTGATGGTGACCCCGGACCTGGCGGTTGCGCTCCGCGAATACGCGCTGGAAGCCCGGTCCGAGCATCCCTTCGACAGCCATCCCTCCAGCTACAACCGGGTCAGCAACCTCGGCATCGATCCGGCAACGGTGACCCCGGCCGAGCTGCGCACCGGCGAGAACGACGGTGTGGCGGAGGCGCTGATCGACAAGCTGGACGAGGTCGAATTCTTCCTGATGACCGCCGAGAACGACGCGCTGTATGAATGCGGCGCGACCCCGCATGTGCCGGCCACCCTCAACATGGGCGGCGACGATCCGCTGTACCATGCGATCTACTCGCTCCTGGCGGTGGTGGTCGGCCTGGCGCCCGACACCGCGCCCCGCTTCACGGCAGTGGTCGCCCGCGCCCAGGCTGCGATGGATGACTTCGACCGGCTGATCTTTGCCGGGTATTGCGGCGGCCATCGCGATGTGTTGCCGGTCGATGAGGCCGCCGCCCGGTTAAGGGCCGGCGGCGAGGCCCGGCTCCTGGCCGTCATGGAAGTCGCCACCGCCGCCATCGCCGACAGCGGCGCCGAGCCAGGACAGGAGGAAATCGCGGTGCTGTCACTGCTCGACCCCGGCCAACAGCCTGAACCGGAACCGACGGCGCCCGGTGACCAGGCCGACCGTTCGGTCCTCGACGAGTGGTTCCGCGACATGCAGGGCGCCGGGCGGACGCCGGCAGGCGGGGACGGCGGCGCCGGTCAGGACTGACGCGTGCCGGTCGCCAGCGAGTTACCGCGCCCTGAGCTTTCGCCACAGGATCGCGGCGCCGCCGACCACAAGCAGGCCGTAGACCAGCCAGAAGCACCATTCGGCCGGGCCGGAATGCCCGATCGATTCAATGCCCAGGTCGGATTCGACATAACGCCACAGGGGCACCAGGAGGATCGTCAGGACGAAGCTGACGGGCAGCAGGACGCCCAGCATCAGGCAACCGCCGAAGATCAGTGCCGCCCAGCGCTTGAGTCCTGCCGGTCGCGCCATTGTGCACTCCCCAATGCAGCCCGTTCGGTCCGGGCAGCCGGCGCACGAGGCAATTCGCGTCCGGACATCCGACCCTAAGCCTCGAGGCACGTCTCGCCAAGCGCCCGCCCTTCTGTCCCTTGTTGATCGCCCGTGCTTGTGCTTATTAGGCCCCGGTCTAGACCAAAAACTTTTTGGACTGAATCAGTCCGAAAAAGGATTTTGGTCCAGATTCAAAAGGTTGAGCGAAATCCTGGGATCAGACTGTTCCAGTCTGATCCGATTTTGCTCTAGGGAGGGTCACGAGCATGGAGATTCAGAGGGCGATGAAACGGGACTGGCTGGCCACGGCGCGGACGCTCAGCGAGGCGTTGCCCTATCTGCAGCGCTATGACGAGAAGACCATTGTCGTCAAGTTCGGCGGCCATGCCATGGGCGATGCCGAGGCGATGGCGAATTTCGCCCGCGACATCGTGTTAATGAAGCAGTGCGGCGTGAACCCCATCGTCGTCCATGGCGGCGGCCCGCAGATCAACCAGATGCTGGACCGCCTGTCGATCAAGTCCGAGTTCAAGGACGGCCTCCGGGTGACAACCGCCGAGACCGTCGAGGTTGTCGAGATGGTGCTGGCGGGCGCAATCAACGGGCGCATCGTCGCGGCGATCAACGGGCAGGGCGGCAAGGCCGTGGGTGTCTCGGGCAAGGATGCCAGCCTGATCGTCTGCGAAAAGGCCCTGAAGACCAGCAAGGACCCGGACAGCAACATCGAGCGGGTGCTCGACCTCGGCTGGGTCGGCGAGCCCGTCGAGGTGAACCCGCAGGTGCTGGAGTTGCTGATCCAGTCGGACTTCATTCCCGTGGTGGCCCCGGTCGGGGTGGGCCGCGACCCGGAGCAGACCTTCAACGTGAATGCCGACACCGCCGCCGGCGCGGTTGCGGGCGCCCTGCGGGCCGCGCGCCTGATGCTTCTGACCGATGTCCAGGGCGTCAAGGACAAGGCCGGCGAGGTGCTGACCCGGCTCACCCGCGCCGATATCGAGCGGCTGATCGAGGACGGCACGATCTCGGGCGGCATGATCCCCAAGGTCGAGACGGCGCTCTACGGCCTCGAGAAGGGCGTCGAGGGCGCGGTGATCCTGGACGGGCGCACGCCTCACGGTCTTTTGCTCGAGTTGTTCACCCGCCATGGCGCCGGTACGCTGATCAGCGCTTGACCCGGCCCGCTCGGCAACCATCATCCTGGGCCACGAAATCGGGTGATGGCCAATGACGATGGAAATGGCGCTGCGCCTCGGCGCATTCTTCGGGATATTCTCCGCCATGGCGCTGTGGGAGGCGCGGGCACCGATGCGCGGCCTCGTGGCGCCGTGGTTGCGGCGCTGGGGCACCAACTGGGGCATGTCGATCCTCGATGCGCTGACGGTGAAGCTGATCTTCGGCGCGGCGGCGGCGGGCGCGGCTCTGGACGCCGGGGCAGGGGGCTGGGGCCTGTTCAACCGGTTGGACTGGCCCGCCTGGGCGGAGATCGTGCTCAGCCTGCTGGTGCTGGACCTTGCCATCTGGCTCCAGCACCTTCTCACCCACAAGATCCCGCTGCTGTGGCGCCTGCACCGGGTGCATCACACGGACCGTGACGTGGACGTGACCACGGCGATCCGCTTTCACCCGGTCGAGATAGCCTTCTCGATGTGCGTCAAGATCGGCCTGGTCTACGCGCTCGGCATCCCCGTCGCGGCGGTGATCGCCTTCGAGGTATTGCTGAACGGCATGGCGATGTTCAATCACTCCAATGTCCGGTTGCCTGCCGGTGCCGACCGCTGGCTGCGCCGCATCGTGGTGACGCCCGACATGCACCGGGTCCACCACTCGGTCGACCGCGCCGAGCACGACGCCAATTACGGCTTCAACCTGTCGGTCTGGGACCGGCTGTTCGGCACCTATGTGGCGCAACCTGCCGGCGGACATGTCGAAATGACCATCGGGCTCCAGCCCTGGCAGGACGACCGCCCGACCCGCCTCGGCTGGTCGCTGGCGCTGCCGTTTTTCCGGAAATGAAGGACCGCCTCGATACCCTTCTCGCGCCGCATGGGCTGGCGGCCGTCGGCGCCTTCCATCCCGATGCTGCGGACGGGCTGCCTGTCTCGGTGGCCACGCTGGTTCTCGTCGGCGCGGCGCACGACGCCATGTGGCGGGTGTTTCGCGCCAGCCCGGAATTCGCCGACGGCGGCGCGGACCCGCTCGACCGCTGGTCGCGCCGCGTGCTGGCGGGGGTGGCGGCCGATCTCGGCGCTCAGGCGTTCTTCCCCTTCGGCGGCCCGCCCTACCAGCCATTCCAGCGCTGGGCCGCGCGGGGCGAGGGGGCATTCAGCTCGCCGGTCGGCATGCAGGTGTCGTCGTCGCGCGGGTTGTGGGTGTCCTATCGCGGCGCGCTGGGCCTCGGCGAGCGGCTCGAGGTCGCCGCGCCGGGTGCCAATCCCTGCGCCGGCTGCCCGGCCCCCTGCAGCACTGCCTGCCCGGTGGATGCCTTCGCCGGCGGCAGCTACGACACGGTGCGCTGTGTCGCGCATATCGCCTCGCCCGCAGGGGCGGAGTGCCGCGAGGGTGGCTGCCTGGCTCGCCATGCCTGCCCGCCGGGCGCGCCCGCGACCCCGCCGCGCGGGCAGTGCGGTTTCCACATGGAGGCGTTCCTGCGCGCCCGGCTTGCGGCAGCGAGGTGACATGATGACAGTCCTGATCCTTATGCGCCATGCCGAGGCGAGCTGGACCGAAGGCGGCGCCAACGACCTTGACCGGCCGCTGAACCGGGACGGCGAGGCGGCGGCCGCCGAAATGGCGCCTTGGCTGGCGGGGCGGGGGTTGCGGCCCGGCCGCATTCTGTGCTCGCCCGCCCGGCGGACGCGGCAGACCGCGGAACTGATGCGGGGTGCGGTTCCCGGGCTACCACAGCCGGACATCGTGCCGGAGCTCTATCTCGCTGGGCCGCAAGCGATCCTGAACGTCTTGCGCCAACTGCCGGACAACGTGGAAGTGGCGCTGCTCATCGGCCATGAGCCGGGCCTGAGTTCGGCAGCACAGGCCCTGGGTGGCCCGTCGGCGCCGGCGCAGTTCGCTCCGGCTTCGGTTGCGGTCTTTACGCTGGAAGCCGCGAGGTGGGGCGATCTTGTCCGCGGTCGGGTGCGGGGCGTGGAATTCAAGATGCCCGGCGATCGATGAAATGAGAGGGCGCCTGCTTGAATGCCTCAGCAGGCGCGCCGGATTATCAGAGCGTTGCTGTCGCGGCAGACAGGATCGCGACAAACATGCCGATCGCTATCACGAAGGGGTACAGCAGGTAGTTCATTTTGGTCTCCATCCGTCTTGCGGTTCGGGGGGCTATCCACCCTCTTTGGCCGCCCGGCCCATCGAGCCGTTGCACAGGGAATACCTCGAATCGGCCTGCGGGGATGTGAGAAACATCACGCCCATTAACTTTTCAAAAAAATCGCCTGCAGCCGATGGGCCGCAGGCGTAGCGAGGGCAATCCCGCTGATCTGGTCTCAGTGACCCAGAATCTGGCTCAGGAACAGCTTGGTGCGGTCGCTCTTCGGGTTGTGGAAGAACTCCTCCGGCTCGTTCTGTTCGACGATCTGGCCCTCGTCCATGAAGATCACCCGGTTGGCGACCATCCGCGCAAAGCCCATCTCGTGGGTGACGCAGAGCATGGTCATGCCCTCCTCGGCGAGGCTGATCATGGTATCGAGCACCTCCTTGATCATCTCCGGGTCCAGCGCCGATGTCGGCTCGTCGAACAGCATGATCTTCGGCTTCATGCACAAGCTGCGGGCGATCGCCACGCGCTGCTGCTGGCCGCCCGAGAGCTGGCCGGGGTATTTGTACGCCTGTTCTGGGATCTTCACCCGCTCCAGCATTTGCATCGCCGTCTCGTCGGCCTCGCGCTTCGGCGTCTTGCGCACCCAGATCGGGGCTAGGGTGCAGTTCTCCAGGACGGTCAGGTGCGGGAACAGGTTGAAGTGCTGGAACACCATGCCGACCTCGGCCCGGATCTTGTCGATGTTCTTCAGGTCCGAGTTCAACTCGAAGCCGTTGACGATGATATCGCCCTTCTGGTGCTCCTCGAGCCGGTTGATGCAGCGGATCAGCGTCGACTTGCCCGAGCCCGAGGGGCCGCAGATGACGATCCGCTCACCCTGGTTGACAGTCAGGTTGATGTCGCGCAGCACATGGAACTCGCCGTACCACTTGTTCATGTTGGTGATCTGGATGGCGATTTCGTCCGAGACATGCATCTTCGTGCGGTCGGGGATGTGATCCTCGGGCATGTGGTCGTCGAGTGCGGCATTTGCCATGGCTGTGTTTCCCTTGGTTATCTTTATCAGCGGTCAGTCTTCAGCTTGTTCTCGAGATACATCGAGTAGCGGGACATACTGAAGCAGAAGACGAAGAAGAAGAGCGCGACGAACGAGTACAGCTCCCACAGGATGCCGTTCCAGTTCTGATCGGCGCGGATCGGGTTCAGCAGTCCCACGGGGTCGAGCAGGCCGATCACCGACACCAGCGTGGTATCCTTGAACAGCCCTATGAACGAGTTCACGATCCCAGGAATCGCGACCTTGAGGGCCTGCGGCATGATGATCAGCCGTGTCGACTTCCAGTAATTCAGCCCCATCGCGTCGGCAGCCTCGTACTGGCCCTGCGGCAAGGCCGCCAAGCCGCCCCGGATCACCTCGGCCATGTAGGCGGACGAAAACAGGGTCACCATGATGCAGACGCGCAGGATCAGGTCGAACTCGGTCCCCGGCGGCAGAAAGTAGTTCAGCAGCACCGAGGCCACGAACAGCAGAGTAATCAGCGGCACGCCGCGGATGAACTCGATGAACACCACGCAGACGGTCTTGATGAAGAACATGTTCGACTGCCGCCCAAGCGCCAGCACGATGCCCAACGGCAACGATGCCGCGATGCCGGTCACCCCGATGATCAACGCCAACATGAAGCCGCCGAGCTTGGCGGATTCGACCGGTTCGAGCCCCAGCCCGCCCCAGATCAGGAAGAAGGCGATGATCGGATAGGCCGCGGTCAGCCACAGCATCACGCGCGGGACCGAGCTGAACAGCACCGGCGCCAGCGCGACGAACATCAGCACGAAGGCCAGGAGCGGGCGCCAGTAGAGGTCGGTCGGATAGAATCCGAACTGGATCTGGTTGAACCGCTCGTTGATGACGGCCCAGCAGGCGCCTGTGGTGCCCTCGCCATGGGCGGCCTGGATGATCTCGCGGCAATGCTGCAGCGAGGTGGCGTTCCAGACTCCCCGGAGGAAGGCCCATTCGAAGATCGGCGGCACCAGCAGCACGATCACGGCGATCGAGACCAGCGTCAGGATGCTGTTCCAGATGCCGTCGAACAGGTTCTCGCGGACCCAGCCGATCGGCCCGGTCAGATTGGGCGGCGGTGCCGCGGGAGGAATCTGGCCGCTGGCGACGAAGGCGGTGTTGCGGTCGTGGCTCATGATGCCGCTCCTTCCCGTACCCGGTGGAAGAACGTGATGTTGGGCCGGGCGCCGAGGACCGTGTAGGCGATCACCGCGATGCGCGCCGCGAGCCCCCCGAAGATCACCAGGGTGGCGTCGAGGCCGAAGGCCATCTGGGCGAAGGGCAGGCCGACCAGAATCGCCAGGACGAAGACGACCAGTTCAGCCGCGGCCAGGTCGATGAACCGGTAGTGCTTGAAGATGCAGGTCACCATCGACGCCGCCGAGAAGATCATCAGCAGCAGGCTGGTGGCCCGAGCGAGCAACCCCCATTCCCAGTAACTCGGCCTGACATCCAGCGAGGCGATGAACAGGTAGTTCAGCATCATCACGAAGGTCGCGCCATAGAGCAGGACCACCAGGTTCAGCCAGCCGGCGACCCCGTAATTGTCATGCATCTTGGCATCGCCCTTCTTCAGCATTTCCCACTTGCCGGCGACGCCGGCGAAGAGGTCCAGGACGCTGAAGCCGCCGCCGGTAACCGAGGTCCGCTCGACCAGCTTCACCTGCTCGTTGTAGAGGTTCATCACGAACGAGATCGACAGCGAGATCGACAGGTAGAAGGTCATCAGCAGAAGGAGCGTCTCCATCTCCTTGCCGGTCTGGTTCAGGGTGATGCCGCCCAACGTGCCGGTGGCATCCATGTAGCCGATGGCCAGCGCCAGCGACGAGTTCTTGGTCAGGTTCAGGTATTGCGAGATCAGCGGCGGAATGATGACCCGCAGCGCCTGCGGCAGGATGATCAGGCTCATGGTCCGCCCGGGCCGCAGCCCCAGCGCGAAGGCCGCTTCGGACTGGCCCTTCGACACCGCCATGATGCCGGCGCGCACGTTCTCGGCGATGAAGGC
Source organism: Thermohalobaculum sp. (assembly GCA_035458445.1). Taxonomy (GTDB): domain Bacteria; phylum Pseudomonadota; class Alphaproteobacteria; order Rhodobacterales; family Rhodobacteraceae; genus Thermohalobaculum. The sequence goes on from DATHZU010000033.1 coordinate 10,954, forward strand.
GCCCGTGTAGATCGCCAGGGCGAGGGTAAGGGCCACCAGCGAGTTCCGGGCATAGATGCCGCCCTGGAAGTTGAAGCCCTTCAACTCGGGGTATTCGAGGCTGATCGGCATCCCCATGATGAAGTAAACCAGCACGGGAAATCCGATGACCATGCCCGCCTGAATCTGGAACTGCGGGAGCAACTCGCCGGTCTGTTGCTGGCGCTTGGTCGCCCAGCGCCCGAACCAAACGGCGGTGCAGAAGGCCGCGATAAGGGCCAGCACCAC
>DATHZU010000034.1:0-2238 GCA_035458445.1 Thermohalobaculum sp.
CAGGGAATTTGTGTCATCATCGGATATACTTCCCCGGGTCTTCTGCTCCAGCATATGCTCCTGGGAGCATTGACTTCAATGACCGGGAGCAAAAAAATCGGTCTCATGGGGGAGGCTGCTGCGCCCAACATTTGGGATGACGCAACCAATCTGCGGTGCGGCATCTCGAGGATATCTCGATCACAGGACTCCAATCGGGCGCCGGCCGATCCACGTCACGGATCCGCCAGGCTTGCCTGAATCGCCGCCGTCTGTCCGGCGACGTAGCCCAGCGCCACCGCGGTCAGCAGGCCATTGCCGGACAGGTAGCCTGACACGCGCGCGCCCGACACCCCGCAGGCAGCCCCACCGCCGGCATAGAGATTGGGCAAGACCGTACCATCCGGTTTCAGGACATGTGCCGAGCGGTCGATCACCAGGCCGCCCTGGGTATGGAACAGCGCCCCGGTCACCTTGACCGCGTGGAGCCTGCCCGACAGCATCGGCTTGCCGGCGAAGTCACGGCCGAAAGGGTCCTGCGCCCTACCCGCGCAGCACGCCGCCTGCTGGTCCAGCGTCGCCTGCAGCGCCTCGGCGGGCAGGCCTGTACGCTCGGCGATGGTCTGCGCGTCACTGCCATCGAGGACTGCGCCGGCGGCGACGGCGTCGCGGTAGTCCGGGAATCCCATGCCGACGCGGTGCAACCGGTCGTCGTAGACGTTCCAGGCGACGGAGCCGGGTTGTGCGAGGACGTTGACCGACTGCTCGGAATAGCCGCCATGCTCGTTCGAGAACCGCCGCCCCTCGGCGTTCACCTGAATGCCGCCCTCCATCATCAGCGCCCAGGTGATCAGGATCCCGTGCGGATGCGCCAGCGAGCCGTGGCCCTGGTAGGCGCCGAGGTCCTTCGTCGCCGCTCCCAGTGCCCGGCCCCACAGCACCGCATCTCCGGTGTTGCCGGGATGGCCGAAATAGGGGGCGCCGGCGATCTCGGGGATGTTCTCGGCCACCAGTTCGGGATTCCCGCCATAGCCGTTGCAGGCGAGGATCACGGCGCGGCAACCGATGCTCTCGGAGGCGCCATCGGGCCGGGTCAGGCTGACACCGGCGATCCGGCCGCCATCGGCATGCTGCGTGTCGACCCGCGCATCGGTGACGACCACCAGCCCTGCTGCGGCAGCCGCCGCCTGCAGCCGTGCCATCAGCCCTGCACCGGTCTTCTCCGGCACCGCGTGCATCCGGTGCTTGGAATGTCCCGGGTAGAGGAAGTCGTCCAGCACATGCCATTCCAGCCCATGCCGGTCGGCCAGCCACTCCAGCGCCGGGCCGATCTGCCCGGTCACCGTCTCCACGATGGCCGGATCGGCCCCGCCGCCCGCCTTCTTCTGAATGTCGCGGGCAAAATCTGCCGGCGTCTCGGATACCCCGATCGCGCGCTGGAACCGCGTCCCCGGCGCCGGGATGAAGCCCGACGACATCGAGGTCGAGCCCATGGGCCGCGGGTCGCGCTCGAGCACGACCACGTCGGCCCCGGCCTCGAGCGCGCGGAGCCCTGCGACAAGCCCGCACGCGCCCGCGCCGACAACGACGACATCGGCCGCGATGTCGAAGGCGGCGGGTGGCGGAGCGATTCCGACGGTCATTGGAGGTGCCCTCCCGCGCCCCTCTCCCCCCGCCGGGGGGAGCGATGGAGAGGGGGCGACGCCGAAGGCGTTTGTGCCGATCCATTCCCACGATGCCCCGGCCTTGCACCGGGGCCTCGACGAGCGGAGCGCTGTCCACCGGGGTCCCGGGTCAAGCCCGGGACATTGGCGCAGGCCCGCATCTCAGCCCCCCTTGATCCAGGCCAGCGCCTCGGCGCAGGTCATCACCGCCGAGATGGTCGCCAGATCGGCAATCGCGGTTTCGTGGACGTCGGTCCTGAACGCTGCGCAGCCGTCCGCCAGCACTGCGGTGTGGAAGTCCCGCACATGCGCGTCACGGACCGTCGAGGCGACACCTCCATTGGTGACGATGCCGCCGAAGACCAGCGTCCGGATCCCGGCCCGGCGCAGAGCGAACTCCATACGGCTCTGGTAGAAGGCTGAATAGGCGACCTTCTCGATGCTAATATCGGCCGGCTGCAACTCCTCGACCAGCGCATGGCCCCAGCCGCCGGGCAGGAAGTCGCCCTTGGCCAAGAACGGGCGCAGCTTCTTCAGGTGGTCCAGGATGAAGGGCTCGCCTCCCTTGCCGGGGACCAGCGTGAAATGGGTCGAG
>DATHZU010000035.1:0-3034 GCA_035458445.1 Thermohalobaculum sp.
CTATGTGAACGGCGAGATGGAGGAGAACCGCGCCATCCTGAAGGACGAGAGCCTGATGCCGTTCCTTGTCAGCATCAACATCGTCTACGACGAATCCTCGTCGCTCGCGGACATCATCATCCCGGACGTGACCTATCTGGAGAGATGGGACTGGGAGGACATGGTCTCGCCGACCCAGGTGGCCGAGTTCTACTTCCGGCAACCGCTGGTGAAGCCCCTGGGCGAGTCGCGCGACCAGGCCGATTTCTTCGCCATGCTTGCTCGCAAGCTGGGGATCGAGCTCGCCTGGACCGACAAGCAGGACTTCGTCCGGCAGTCTTGCGAGATGACGCCGGGGGTCATGGAGGCCGGCGGCTTCGAGTACATGAAGAAGGTCGGCATCTGGCATGACGTGAACGCCGAGCCCGACTATTTCGGCTTCAAGAGCCAGGTCTCCGCCGACGCTCTGGCGGCGGACGGCGTGGTCTTCGACGAAGCCGAAGGCGTCTACTGGAACTGGACGAAATCCAAGGCGCACTCGGCCGAGGACGCAATGCAGGCCGGCTACCGGATGACGTCCGGGTCCTACAAGGGCTATGTGGGCCAGGAGATCGACGGTGTCGTCTATCGGGGATTCAAGCCGGACAAGGTCAACAAGTCCGGGTTCCTCGAGTTCTACTCCGAACTCATGAACGACAAGGGCAAGCCGGTGTTCCCGACCTACACGCCGATCGCCGAGCACGCCGCGATGGCCCCGGACGAGCTCAACCTGACCACCTACAAGGTCGCGGTGCACACCCACTCGCGCACCATGCACTGCAAGTGGCTGGCCGAGATCTACCACGACAATCCGGGCTGGATGAACCCGAAGACCGCGGCGGAACGCGGCCTCACGGACGGCGATGCGATCCGGGTCTACAATGACCTTGGAGAGATCAGGACCAATGTCCACGTCACGGAAGGGATCATCCCCGGCGTGATTGCCATCTCGTACCACTGCGGCCGCGAGCATTCCGGCCGTTACGGTTCGGGGAACATCTCGCCGATCCCGGCCGTTGCAGACGACGATCCGGACTTCAAGAACAAGTGGTGGACCAAGCACGGCGTGCATCCGAATACCCTGATCGCCAACGCGCCGGACGAGATCGGCGGCCAGCAGCGCTGGATGGACACGGTGGTGCGAGTCGAGAAGGCGTGAGGCATCATCGAACGCAACCGGGAGGGAGAATGGCGATGGGTAAAGCTTGGGACGAGTTGGCCTCGACGGCGCGGGCGCGCGCCAGCGTTTACGAGCTGCTTGCGGCCGTGTTCCGGGCGGAACCCAGCGTCGCCATGATCCGTGAACTGCAATCCCCTCCGATCTCGCATGTTCTCGCAGATCTGGGCTTCCCCCTGGGGGGGGCGTTCGCCGAACGCCCCCCCGATATTCTCGCCGAGGAGCTGGCCCTCGAATTCACCCGGCTGTTCATCGGGCCAGGCCCGCGGATCTCGCCGTATGAGAGCTTGCATCTGGACATGGGGTCTGCCTCGGAGAACATGCTCTATGGTCGGCAGACCGTGGCGGTAAAACGGTTCATCGAAGCGACCGGCCTGCGTTACGATGATGCGTTCTCCGGCCTCCCCGATCACATCAGCGCGGAATTCGAGCTGATGGGCAAGCTTGCCGAGCGCGAGGGCAGGTCCTGGTCATCGGGCGATGAGGAAGATGCAAGCTGGTTCCGGGATGCGCAGAGGCGCTTCATGACGGAGCACATCCACGCATGGGTTCCGCGCTTCTGCGACAAGGTGGTCCGGATGGCGCGGCAGCCCTTCTACCGGCAGATTGCCGAAGTTACGATCGCGTTCCTGGATTTCGAGCGTGCCGGCTTGGCCGACCCGCCAAGCTCGGTAATCGCGACGTCTCCGGCGCCGCGTCGGATGGCCTCGCCGGCCTGACCCGCTCGGCAGCAAGGTGCTGAGCGGTCTTGGTGTTTGCGCAGACCATGGAGGTGCGCGAGATGAAGGCAGCAATCCAATCGCCCGAAAACATGCATGGATCGGCCTGCTGCGAGACCACCGGCGAGAACCTGATCCCGGTCGACATCGCGCTTGCAAAGGGCGGTGCCATGATCGTGCCATCCGCGACGATCGAGTATGTCCCGCTGATGGCGGCCGCCGGGCGCATCCTCGCCGCGCCGGCGCTGACGCCGCGGCCGATGCCCCCCTTCGACAATTCCGCCATGGATGGCTACGCGGTCCGCACCGCCGATTTCGCCGGCCGCGCCGCGCCGCATGAGGTGCCGCTGACCGGCCGGATCGCTGCCGGAGACGGCTGGGCGGAGGCCGACCGCGCGCCGGCGGGTACCGCCTTGCGGATACTGACCGGTGCGCCGGTGCCGCCCAGCTTCGATGCGGTGGTGATGCAGGAACGGACTGAACCTGGGGACGATCGTGTCGTTCTCCTGGAAACCCCGAAGCCGGGGCAGAACATCCGCCGTGCCGGCGAGGACGCGCCGGCCGGTGCCCTGGTGATCGGGGCCGGAGGGGTCATCGGCGCCCGTCAGATGGCGGCGCTGGCGGCGATAGGCCTCGCCAAGGTGCCGGTATTCCCTCGGCTGCGCGTGGCGATGTTTTCGACCGGCTCGGAGCTGCGCCAGCCCGGCGAGGCGCTGGCGCCCGGCCAGATCTACAATTCGAACCGCTTCACGCTGGCGGGGATGCTGGACCGGCCCTGGATCGAGCTGATCGATCTCGGGGCCGTGCCCGACGATCCGGACCGGCTGGCGGACCGGCTCGTACACGCCGCCAGCGAGGCCGATGCGGTGATCACCACCGGTGGGGTCTCGGTCGGCGACGAGGATCACATGCCGCGCCTGCTCCGCGAGGCGGGCGGCGAAATCCACGCCATGAAGATCGCGATCAAGCCCGGCAAGCCGCTGACGCTCGGCCGGCTGGATGAGGCGCTCTATATCGGCCTGCCCGGGAACCCGGTCGCCGTCTTCGTGACCATGGCGGTGGTGGGCGGCCCGCTGCTCTGCCGCCGTGCCGGGCTGGACCGGCCACATCCACCGGAACT
>DATHZU010000036.1:0-5255 GCA_035458445.1 Thermohalobaculum sp.
CCAAAGACCAGCACGCCATTGGCCAGTGTGGACAGCATTGCACCCCCAGCGAGAGAGACACCTAACAGCAGTACCGCGTTCATCCACAAAAGCCCCAAACCGCGCAGCACATTCGGTGCAATATAGCCAGATATGAAATAAACCAGCCCGATAGTTCCACCTGCCATAAGCAGTAAGTAAAGAGTCAGCATTCCCGCGAAACCCATCCATTTCCCAAACACGATTTCCCAGCGCTGAACAGGCTTGGAAACCAGGGTGTGGATCGTGCCAGAAGCGATCTCACCAGAAAGCGGATCACCTCGCCCCGGGTCATCGCCATCTTCACCGGGCGGCCGGACTGGCGCGACAGCTCCAGCGCCAGGGGCTCCAGGTAGACGTTGTTCTTGCCGCCGAAGCCGCCGCCGATCTCGGTCGGCGTCACCTTCAATTGGCCGGTCTCCATGCCGCAGAGCCGGGCAGTGAAGGCGCGCTTCAGGTAGTGGCCCTGGGTGGTCGTCCAGACCTCGGACTGGCCGTCGCGGACGAACTGGGCCAGGCAGGCCTGGGGCTCGATATATCCCTGGTGGACGGGCTTGGTGTCGTATTCGCGCTCGATGACCACGTCGGCCCCGGCGAAGCCCGCCGCCACGTCGCCGCGCTTGACCGTGACCCGCTTGGCGACGTTCGAGGGGGTTTCGGGCTTCGGGTCGACCCCGTCGGTGAACAGGAAGTCGTGCAGCACCGGGGCATCGGGGCTGGCGGCGTCCATGGGATCGATCACATGGGGCAGGACCTCGTAGTCCACCTCGATCAGCTTCAGCGCCTTGCGGGCGACGGCCAGGCTGGTGGCGGCGACGGCGGCGATGGCGTGGCCGTCATAGAGCACCTTCTCGCGCGCCAGCAGGTTGCGCACCACGTCGCGGTAATTGACCATCATCTCGCCCGCGGGCACCACCTCGGATTGCTGGTCGGCGAAGTCGTCGCGCGTGATCACCGCCTTGACGCCCGGCAGGGCGCGGGCCTTCGAGGTGTCGATCGAGAGAAGGCGGGCATGGGCGTGCGGGCTGCGCAACACCATTCCGCGCAGCATTCCCGGCAGCGAGAAGTCGGCGCCGAAGCGGGCGCGGCCGGTGACCTTCTCGACCCCGTCCGGGCGCGGCGCGCGGGTGCCGATATGCTTGAAGGCAGGGGCGTCGAGGCGGGCGTCGTCGGTGATGGTCATGCTGGAAATCCTCGCGTCGCTGGCGGTCGGGCGGGAAGGTAGTGCATTGCCGGAGGGCGGTCCATCCGGTTGGCGGCGTCTTTCTGAGAGAGGTCCCGGGTCACGCCCGGGACGGCGGAGCGCGCGCGGGCCGTAGGGTGTGCATTCATGCGCACCCTTGCCGGGGTCGGATGGTGCGCTGAAGCGCACCCTACATCATACCGCCAGTGGCACCCCCAAGGCCTCCGAGAGGCTTGCCAAGACGGCCTTCTCGGCCGCGCCCCAATCCGCCACGCGGCTGAGGCAGAGGTTGGCCTCGGATTGCAGGATCAGGCCGTCGGAGATCAGCTTCAGCTGGTTGGCGCGCAGGGTTTCGCCGGATGAGGTGATGTCGACGATGGCCTCGCAGGTCTGGTTCTTCGGGCCGGCCTCGGTGGCGCCCTGGCTGTCGATCAGCCGGTAATCGGCCACCCCCTTCGCCTGGAAGAAGGCGCGGGTCAGGTTGTGGTACTTGGTGGCGATGCGCAGGCCATGGCCGTGGCGCGCGCGGAACGCCTCGGCCACCTCGTCGAGGTCCGCCATGCACTCCACATCCACCCAGAAGGCCGGGACGGCGACGATCAGGTCGGCCTGGCCGAAGCCCATCTTCGCCGTCAAAGCGATGCGGTCGCGCCAGCCCGGAATCCGTTCGCGGATCAGGTCCTCGCCGGTGACGCCCAGATGGATGCGGCCCTGCGCCAGTTCGCGGGGGATCTCGTTGGCCGAGAGCATGACGACGCTGAGCCCGTCGATGCCGCGCGCCTCGGCGGCGTACTGGCGCTGGTCGCCGGTGCGGGCGATCTCGATGCCGCGGGCGGCGAACCAGTCGATGGTGTCGCTCTGCAGGCGGCCCTTCGAGGGCAGGCCGAGGGTGAGGGTCATGGCCGGGCCTCCAGCACCGCCTCGGGGCGGATCATGGCGCCGACGGCGGGGATGGCCCGGTCGGCGCCGAGGCGCAGGGTCATGGCATCATAACGCCCGCCGCCCGCGAGCGGCGGCACGTCGTCCCTTCCGGTGGCGGTGACCTCGAAGACGAAGCCCTCGTAATATTCCAGGTTGCGCCCGAAGGCGGCGTCGAAGGGCAGCGCCGCGGCGTCGATCCCGGCGCGGTCGAGCGCGGCGAGGCGGGCCTCGAAGCGGTCAAGCGCAGGCGCGATGCCGGCCCCGCCCGCATCGGTCAGGGCGCGCAGCCGTGCCAGCGCGTTGCCGGCGGGACCCTTGATCGACAGCGCCGTCTCAATCAATTCGGCCTGCTCGGCGGGCATGGCGGGGTCGGCCGCCGCTTCGGCCAGCGCCAGGGTGCGGGCGACGATCTCGTCGATCTCGCGCAGACCCAGGGCCTCGCCCGCCTCGAGCGCGATGGCGGCGATTGAATCTGCGGCCCGGGCGCCGTTCGCGGCCTCGATCAGCCGGGCGCGGAGCGGCGATGCTGCGGCGGCCCCGGCGACGGCCTGCTCGATCAGCGCGTGGAACCGCTTCGGGCGCCAGAAGTGGCGGCGGAGCTGGTGGCGGCGGCGCTCCGGCATAGGCAGGGCGTCCAACAGCGCAAAGGCGATGCCCAGATCGCCGGTCGCGATGGTAACCGGGCCGGCGCCGATGGCCTCGAGACCCTCGAGGGTCAGGGCGAGCACGGCGGCGTCGGCCTCGGCCGCATCCGGGGCGCCGAGGTTCTCGACGCCCGCCTGCAGATATTCCATCGGCCGGACCGAGCCCGGGTCCTGGCGCCGGAACACCGGCCCCTGATAGGCGTAGGCCGCGCGGCGGTCCCAGCCGCCGGCGCCGTGGGAGCGGACCACCGGCACGGTGAAGTCGGGGCGCAGGCACAGCTCGTTGCCGCCGCCGGCGCCGGGGAAGAGGAAGGCGCGGGCCCGGATGTCCTCGCCATAGAGGTCGATCAGGGTGTCGGCCTCGAACAGATGCGCGGTGGTGACGGGGGCGTAGCCCGCATCGGAGAAAACGCCCGCCAGGGTGGCGAGGGCCTGTTCGAGAGCGCTGTGCTCCTCGCCCTGGCGGACGGCGTTCATGCGCCCTCAGCCACCGCTGCGCGCCAGCATGCGGCGTATCTCGGCGACGAGGTCGGCACGGGCGACCGAGACCTGCGCGGGCTGGGCCTTCCATTCCTCGTGGGTCTCGATCTCGGCGGCGAGGTGGGCGCCGAGCGCCAGGTCCTTCAGCGTGACCACACCCTGCGCGCGCTCGTCGCCGCCCTCGATCACGGCGATGGGGGCGGCGCGCTTGTCGGCGTATTTCAGCTGCTTGGCCATGTTGCCGCCGCCCAGGAACACCTCGGCGCGGATGCCGGCGTTGCGGAGTTCCGCGCACATGGTCTGGTAGGCGGCCATCTGGTCGCGGTCCATGTTCAGGATCACAACCGGGCCGGCGGTATCTGACTTGCCCGCCCGGCCGATCTCGCGCAGCGCCGCCAGCAACCGGTCGACGCCGATGGAGATGCCCGTGGCGGGGACCGCCTGGCCGGTGAAGCGCTTGACCAGGTCGTCATAGCGCCCGCCACCCGCGACCGAGCCGAACTGGCGGCGGTTGCCGTCGTCGTCGGTGATCTCGAAGGTCAGCTCGGCCTCGTAGACCGGTCCGGTGTAGTAGCCGAGGCCGCGCACGACCGAGGGGTCGATGATGGCGCGGGCGGCGTAGCCCTGTGCGTCGAGCAGCTCGGCGATGGTCTCAAGCTCCTGCACGCCCTCGACTCCGGTCGGCGAGGCGGTGACCAGCTCGCGCAGCCGGGCGCAGGTGGCTGCGCCCGTGTCGCGGCGGGCCGAGACGAAGCCCATCACCAGGTCGGCCTGTTCGGCGGACAGATCGGCGCCCTTGGTGAAGTCGCCGGATTCGTCCTTGCGGCCCGCACCTAGGAGCAGGCGCACGCCGTCCTCGCCCAGGCGATCCAGCTTGTCGATGGCGCGGAGCACGATGCCGCGGGCGTGGGCATGGGCCTCGGGGTCCGTGTGGTCGTAGACGCCGATGGCCTCCATCACCCCGTTCAGCACCTTGCGGTTGTTGATGCGCACGATCACGTCGTCGCGTGCGATGCCGACGGCGTCGAAGGCATCGGCCAGCATCATGCAGATTTCGGCATCCGCCGCGACGGTGGGGGTGCCCACGGTGTCGGCGTCGCACTGGTAGAACTGGCGGAAGCGCCCCGGGCCGGGCTTCTCGTTGCGCCAGACCGGGCCGACCGCGTAGCGGCGGTAGGGGTTCGGCAGGTCCAGCCGGTGCTGGGCCACCACGCGGGCCAGCGGTGCGGTCAGATCGTAGCGCAGCCCCAGCCAGGCCTCGTCGTCGTCCTGCCAGGCGAAGATGCCCTCGTTCGGGCGGTCCACATCTGGCAGGAACTTGCCCAGCGCCTCGACGGTCTCGACGGCGGAGGACTCCAGCGGGTCGAAGCCGTAGTGGTGATAGACCTCGCAGATCCGGTCGAGCATCTGGCGGCGCTCGACCACGTCCTGGCCGAAATAGTCGCGAAAGCCGCGCGGGGTTTCGGCGCGCGGGCGCGGGGTTTTCTTCGGCTTGTCCTTGGCCATCGGTTGGGTCCGTCCTGGGATGCCCTCGCGGGAACGAGGCGTTCCCTAGCGGATTGGCCGGGACGGGGCAAGCGGCGGGGTGGCGGAGGCCACGGTCGGGACCTCAGCCCCGTTCGACCGCCCGAGTGTAGAAATGCCAGGACGAATGGCCGAGAATCGGCAGCGCGAGGACCATGCCCAGAAACATCGGCAGCATCGCCAGTGCGGTGGTTGCGGCGATGACCAGGCCCCAGATCAGCATCGTCCGGCGGTTCTCGAGCACCGAACGGAAACTGGTGACCATCGCAGTCACCACATCGACGTCGCGGTCCAGCAGCATCGGCATCGCGATTACCGAGACGCAGAACAGCAAGATGGCGAGGCCGCCGCCGATGATCGCTCCCAGAAGGATCATGACCATGCCTTCCGGGCTGAGCAGCAGGGCGGCCGAGGAGGTGACGCTGGTCAGCGGCTTGAGCCCGAAGGAGAGCGCAAAGATCAGGTGCGCCATGTAGACCCAGACC
>DATHZU010000037.1:0-5579 GCA_035458445.1 Thermohalobaculum sp.
CCCGCCGGGGTCAGCTTCTTGCCGAGCTTCCCGGCGTTGAAGTAGTGCCCCTGGTTGGCGGCCCGCTCGGCCACCTCGCGGCGCACCGCCATCACCCCCTGATGCGGCCCGTAGGTCTTGTAGGCCGAGAACATGTAGATATCGGTGCCCAGAGCCGCCACGTCCGGCAGCCCGTGGGGCGCGTAGGAGACCCCGTCCACCACGCTGATCGCCCCCGCCGCGCGCACCTTGGCGGCGATCCGCGCCACCGGGTTGATCTCGGCCACCACGTTCGAGGCATGGGGGAAGGCCACCAGCCGGGTGCGGCCGGACAGCAGGTTGTCCAGATCGGCGGGGTCCAGGTGCCCGGTGTCGGGGTCCACCTTCCATTCGCGCACGACGATCCCGGTTTCGGCCAGCCGCCGCCAGGCGCCGGAATTGGCCTCGTGGTCCTGGTTGGTGACGACGATCTCGTCGCCCTCGGCCATCAGCGGGCGCAGCGCGCGCGCCAGCACATAGGTGTTCATGCTGGTCGAGGGGCCGAAATGCACCTCGTCGGGGGCGATGTTCAGGCAGGTGGCGATGCGCTCGTAGCTCTCGTCCATCCTCTCGCCGGCGCGGCGCGAGGCGGGATAGGGCGCGTAGGGCTGCACCTTGGTCTTGAGGTAGAATTCATGCAGCCGGCGGATGGTCGGGGCCGCCGCATAGGAGCCGCCCGCATTCTCGAAGAAGGCCCAGCCCTGGAGCGTGGGCTCGGCGAAGGCGGGGAACTGGCTGCGGACGAAATCGAGGTCGAGCTGGGTCATGGCGTGAGCCTTTTCTGTCTGTGTCACCGTCCCGGGGAACGCCCTTCCGGAGAGGAACGCGCCCCATCCCGGCAGGTCTTCCAGCCGAACCGATGAACCTGTGCAAAAGCCCACGGCAGCCCGCGCCGAAGGGCGCCGACAGCGGGCTGTTATGCGAGGAAAATGCCGGGGTCAAGCGTGTCATTCGAAGAGCCTGATTCCGACCGTACCCCCCCCGCATTCCCTCCTAAAGAGGAGGGCAGCGCCCTCCCTGGAGGACTCATCGCCATGCCCGAACTCGACGCGGACCTCTCAAACATTGATCCCGTGATTGTTGCGGGTAGCATCGCCATAGCACCCTCCGTAGGGAGGGAAAGCGCTGCCCGGTAGTGCCCACCGGGCGGGAAAGAGACCAGTCTAGGCCGTACTGCGGATGTTCCTCATCGAACTTCGAACCTCGGTGAGTTAGATTGAAAATGCCAACGAACGCGAAACTGGCTGAAAGGCAATGGGACAATGAAGAAGTTTGGTCGCACGGGCATGTATAACCACTTCCGTGACTACCGAAATGATCAATGGTCATTGATATTTGGGTTGGCGCTCGGATGGTTACTCGATTCCCACTTCGATTACAGTGCTACGGCGGCCGGAATATCAGCGCTCGTCGGCGGCTTCGTCCTCCGAATTTTTATCTGTTACACCCCTTGGACCGAGAGCATCCGATGGGATAGCGACGAAAACATTTACAGCACACCTTGGCAGCCGATGACTCAGTCGCAAGAGGTCGCAGCAATCAACGATGACGTAGGACATTTGGTTTGAGGTTGTTACAAGGGTGGGCTCTGCGAGCCCACGCTACGGGCGGCCCCTCACCGGTTCACGTCCACCACCACCCGGCCCTTGACCTGGCCCTTCAGGATCGGCTTGCCGAGGCCGATCACCTCCTCCAGCCCGACCTCCGAGACCATCGCCTCCAGCTTCGCCATCGGCAGGTCGCGGGCGATCCTCTGCCAGGCGGTCAGGCGGTTCTCGCGCGGCTGCATGACCGAGTCGATGCCCAGCAGATTCACCCCCCGCAGCAGGAAAGGGATCACCGTGGCCGACAGGCCCGCCCCGCCGGCCAGGCCCACGGCGGCCACCGAGGCGCCGTATTTCATCTGCCCCAGCACGCGGGCCAGCATGGCGCCGCCCACGGCATCCACACAGCCCGCCCAGGTCTCCGATTCCAGCGGCCGCTTGACCGTCTCGGCCAGCTCCTCGCGCGGCACGATCCGCGCGGCCCCGAGCCCGGTCAGGTAGTCCGCCGTCTCGGGCCGCCCGGTCACGCCCGCCACCTCGTAGCCCAGATGGGCCAGGATCGCGGTCGCCACCGAGCCGACACCGCCCGCGGCCCCCGTGACCAGCACCGGCCCCTGCCCCGGCTTCATCCCGTGGCCCTCCAGCGCCATCACCGCCAGCATCGCGGTGAAGCCCGCCGTCCCCACCGCCATCGCCTGGCGCGCGGTGATGCCATCGGGCAGCGGCACCAGCCAGTCGCCCTTGACCCGCGCCTTCTGGGCATAGCCGCCCCACCAGGCCTCTCCCACACGCCAGCCGGTCAGCACAACCTTGTCGCCGGGTCTGTAGGCGGCGTTGTCCGAGGCCTCCACCGTTCCGGCGAAGTCGATCCCCGGCACATGCGGGTAATTGCGCACCAGCCCGCCGCCGCCGGTCAGGCAGAGGCCGTCCTTGTAGTTCAGCGTCGAATACTCGACCGCGACGGTCACGTCGGCCTGGGGCAAGCGGTCCTCGCCGATGGTCTGGATCGACTGGCTGACCGTTCCGTCCTCGGCTTTGTCGACGATCAGGGCTTTGAATGGCATGGCGATTTCCTCCGGAATGCTGGGGGGCAGGCGCGAGGGTCCTGCGGTGCGAAAAGGAAATTGTCAAACAATTGGATGTTTGGCAAGCTGCGCCCGCACCGCTGCCGAATCCCGGAAGGATTTCCATGGCTCCCGGCGAAAGACCACTGCCAACGCCCGATCCCGATCAGCAGGGCGCCGGGCACCGGATTGCCGAGGCGATCCGCAGCCTGATCCTGGCGGGCAAGCTGTCGGCCGATGACCGGCTGCCCGGCGAGCAGGAGCTGGCGGCGCAATTCGGGGTGTCGCGGCCGACCGTGCGCGAGGCGCTGAAGCGGCTGGCGGCGCAGAACCTGATCCGGACCCGGCGCGGCGCCACGGGCGGCAATTTCGTCAACCGGCTGAGCTGGTCCGAGGCGCATGACCAATTGGTGACCTCGGCCACCCTGCTGATGGGCGTCGCCCCGATCTCGCCGGACGCCGTGGCCGAGGCCCGCCTGACGCTCATGTCGGCCTGCGTGCCGCTGGCGGCGGCGCGGCGGCAGCCGAGCCACCTCGCGGCGATGGACGACGAGATCCGGGTGCAGCGGGACCCGGAGACGACCGACGAGGAATTCTGTGCATCGGACGTGCGGTTCCACCGGGCGCTGGTTGACGCCGCCGAGAACCCGCTGATCTCGTTCCAGATGGCCGGCGTGATCGAGGCGATCCAGCCGCTGTTGAACATGATCACCTATCGCAGCCGCGACCGCGACGCCATCGCCGGGCGCCACCGCCGCATCAGGGCGCTGCTGGAGGATCGCGACGCCGCGGGCGTGATCGGCGAGCTGAGCGCCTTGTCGGACTACACCGCGCGGCTGGTCAGCGAGGCCCGGGCGCTGCGAGCGGCGGGGCGCAAACGATGACCGCGACGGCGCCCGCAGCGATTCTCGACCGGCCCCGGCTGCTGGCGCTCTCGGGCGTGACCATGGCGTCGCTGGCCGCCTGGGTGGCGCTGGGGCTGGTCCACGCCGCCGCGCCGCCGGGCGGGCTGGATTGGCTGGCGGCGCTCTGCCGCGGCGCCGCGGTGCCGGTGGCGGCGCTGCCGGGCGCGGTGGCGATCTGGATCCTGATGAGCATCGCCATGATGCTGCCCACCGCAGCCCCGGCCATCGACATCTATGTGCGCCTGTCGCGCCGGATCGAGTCGCGCCGCGGCGCCCATGTTGCGGGCTTCGCGGGCGGCTATCTGGCCGCCTGGGCGGGCTTCGCGGCCGTCGCCTCGACCCTGCAGGTACTGGCCGGACTGCGGATCGGCGATGGGTTGCAGGCGCTGCCGCAGGCCGGCCTGGCGGGCGGCCTGCTGATCCTCGCCGGCGCCTATCAGCTGACGCCGCTGAAACAGGCCTGCCTGTCCAAGTGCCGGAACCCGCTGGCCTTCTTCATGAGCCACTGGCGCGAGGGCACCGGCGGCGCCTTGCGCATGGGCCTGCACCACGGCGCGATCTGCATCGGCTGCTGCTGGGCGCTGATGGGGCTGATGCTGGTCTTCGGCACCATGAACCTGGCCTGGATGGCCGGGTTGGGGCTGCTGATGCTGCTCGAGAAGACCGCCCCCGGCGCGGTGGGGCTCGGGCGCCTTCTGGGCCTCGCCATGGCGCTGGCCGGGGCGGCGCTGATCGCAACCGAATTCACCTGAACGGAACGGAGTAGACATGGCCAAGAAAGCGGGCACCAAAAAGGAAAGCAACGGGATCGAACCCTGGAAGATCAAGGGCGAGCTGGTCCTCAACTGCAATTGCACGGTGTTCTGCCCCTGCGTGGTCAGCCTCGGCGCGCATCCGCCGACCGAGGGCTCGTGCAAGGCCTGGCTGGGCGTGCGCATCGACGCGGGCCACTGGGGCAAGACCGATCTGGCGGGCCTGAACGTCGCGATGATGATCGACATTCCGGGCATGATGGGCGAGGGCGACTGGAAGGCGGCGGGCTATTTCGACGACCGCGCCGACGACGCCCAGTTCGCCGCGCTCGAACGCATCTTCACCGGCCAGGCGAAGGGCACCACGGGCCTCTTCCGGCTGCTGGTCAGCACCTATTTCGGCTCGTCGCGCGAAGAGATCCGCTTCACCACCGAGGGCAAGGTCCGCCACCTGACGGTCGGCAGGAAGATCACCGGCGCGGTGGCACCCGTCGAGGGCGGCGACCCGGACCGCGAGCTGATGATCTCGAACTCGAAATACTGGATGGGGCCGGACATCACGGTCGCCCAGGCGCTGAAGGGCAAGGTGCGCGACTTCGGCCGGGTCTGGAACCTGGACGGACGCTCGGCCGAGATCTGCCAGATCGACTGGGCGGGGCCGTGAACAACGGAGACCGCGATGGCCGATAGACTGCCCGGCCCGGGCCACAATCAGGGGCCGCCGCTGGACCCGATGCAAAGCTGGCGGCGGCATTGCTGGAAGGCCGCGAAGAAGCAGCTGTTCCGGCCGCTGCCGCTGGAGACCCTGCGCCGCCGGGTCAAGCGAGCGGCGGGGCTGGGGCTGGCCTACCGGCGCTACGAGCTCTTGGTGCTGGGGGGCGGCGAGATCGAGGCGATGCTGTTCGCCGACGATACGCTGGTCGTCCGGGCTCCCTATGCCAGCCCTGCCGAGCGGCTGCACCTGGCGGCGGTCGCGAAGCTGGCCGGGGTGACGGGCTGCCAGCGCCTGCTGCTGGCCGGACCGGAGGGAACCAGCATCGTCTGGGACCGTCAGGCCGGGCTCGCCGCGCTGATCGAGGCGGCGATCCGGGTGCCGGCGCGGCGCCCGCTGGCCGCGCCGCCGCTGAAGGCCGACCGCGAGGCCTTGCGGACCGGGCTCGGCGGCCGCGCGCTCGCCGCCGGATCGGTGGCGCTGGTCGGCAACGGCGCGCACGGCGCCGCCTGGGTCGCGGGCGCCCGGCTGGCCGGTTTCGTGCCCGGCGCGGAATATTTTGGCGCCTCAGGCGGCGCAACCTA
>DATHZU010000038.1:0-4672 GCA_035458445.1 Thermohalobaculum sp.
GGCGCTCGGGCCGGATGACCCCGTCGGCCTCGGCGACGTGCAGGCGCCGGGACCGCGCGCGGCGCTCGTCGCGCAACCGCGCGCGCGCCGCCTGCAGCGCCCGGTCCCGCTGCCCGCCCTTGATCCGGCGCAGGTGATACCGCGCCCACTCCTCGGTGATGTCCCAGACCTGGTCGACCCCCTCGCGCCCGCGCGCGCGCAGGCGCAGGTAGCGCCAGCCGAAGCGCGGATGATAGCCCCGGAACATGGCGCCCTTGACCCCTGGGGGCATCTCCACGGGGCGCAGCGCCACCAGGCGCCCGTCGGGCCAGAACGAGACCAGGGTTGTCGTGTCGCAGCCGCCCGCCGGGTCCACGCCGTTGACGCGGGCTTCGGTCATTGCCGTCCCTCCGGGCGCGCCGTTTGGTCGCTCATTGCAGGATCGGCTTTTCAACGCCGGCGCCGCGGGCGCTGCGCGCGGCTCCCAGTGTATCGATCAGGCATTTGGCCACGGTCGCGGGATCGTGTCCGGGTTTCAGGCCGGCTTCGAGCACGTCGAGCAGCGCGGCGGCGATCCCCATCTCGATCGCGGCGAGGACCTCGTTGTCGGGCAGCCCGGCGTTCGAGGCCTGGAACAGCACGCCGTTGCACAGGTGCCCGGCCGCCGTATGAACCTGATCGATGATCACGCGATAGGTGTCCTCCATGACCTCGTCCCCTTCATCGCCCTTTTGTGCCGTCATCCGATCGCCTCCTGCGGCGGCCGGCCGCCCAGGGCGACGTGGCGCCGGGCCTCGATGGCGCGGCCCAGGCGCGGCGTCGGCGCCCGCACGCAGGCCAGCCGGCGCCCGAGCACGGCCTCGAGCGCCTCGCCGGCCCGCTCCTTGATCACGTCGGCGATCACCCGGGTCTCGACCGCAAGCGTCAGCGTCTCGCCGTCGTCGTCGAGCGGGATGGCGCCGAGCACCCAGGTGCGCCAGAACTCCGGCCCCACGGCCGCCATCAGCCGCGCCTCGCAGGCGTTCCAATGGCGGCACGCCGGCGGCTCGCCCGCCCGCTCCACGGGAGCGGGCGAGCCGTCCGGCTCCCGTTCGGTCCCCGCCGTGGGTTTCGTCCCTGTCGCGGGTGCCCCGCTCCCCGCCTCTTGAGCGCCGCCCTCGCGCGCGCGCGCGTGCGCCAGGTTCTCTGATGGTTCAGGAAGGTTAGGGTGACACGGGTGACACCCTTTTGTGTCCGTGGTGGCACCCTTTTTGTCCGTGGTGGCACCCTTTTCGGCTTCGGAAAAGGGCGTCGTGGTGGCACCCTTTTCCCCGTCCTGGGTGCGCGCCACGGGGTCGAAGAACGGGGCGTCCTCGGCGCCGCGCGCGTTGACCGGGATGACGCTGCGCGCCCGTTTCAGGTCGATCCGATAGCGCCGCGTCCGGCCCGCGCCGCCCGCCTCGTTCGATTCGATCACCAGCACGCCCAAGAGAACGTAGGCCGCCAGGATGCGCTGCACGGAGCGCCGCCCGGCGCCGGCGTAGGCGGCGATGGTCGCGACGCTCGGATAGGCGTTGCCGCCGTCGTCGTCGGCGCAGTCGGCGAGCTTGAGCAGCACCAGCTTGGGCCGCGCCGCCAAGCGCAGCCGCCCGACCTCGGTCATGACGGAAATGCTCACGGCGCCGCCTCCAGGCCGGCGAACCGGCGGATCCGGGCGACCGCGGCGGCGGCCGCCAGGTTGACGGCCAGCACCGCCGCCCGCCGGCGCACGGGCCGGCTCCCGCCCGGCAGCCGGCCCAGCAGCAGGGCCCGGAAGGTCCCCGGCGGCAGATCGCCCCGCGCGGCGTTGCAGGGGGCGCAGGCGGCGGCGATATTGACCAGCGCCGCGGTCCCGCCGTCGGCGCGCGCCACCAGATGCTCGGCGGTCGACTCGGCGAGGGCGATCGGCGACTCGCACCACAGGCAGCGCCCGCCCTGGCGCCGCCACGCCAGGCGCCGCGCCCGGCGCAGGCGCTGGGTCTTGGTCTGTTTCCGCCCGGCCCCGTGCCAGATCATGGATCCCCGCCGCCTCATCGCCCCACATCCGGCCCCAGCGCCCGGATCGTCTCGGCGACGTAGTCCGGGTCGTGCGCCAGGTTGTCGCCGACCGCGACCGCGATCGCCCGGTCCAGGTGCTTGTGGGCGACCGCCGCGGCGGCGCGCCGGCGGCCCGCATGGGCGACCCCGGCCAGGATGTCGCCGGCGACCGTGAGCGCCGCGGCGGCGATATCGGCCTGGGTGACGGCGGGATCCGCCGACAGGTCCCGGGCGGCGTTCCACAGCGCCTCCAGCGCCCGCCGGCCGGCAAGGGTCCGATCGGGGGTCGGATCGGCGGTCATGGGGCGGCCTCGTTGCCCCAGGCGTCCCAGCCCGGCGCGATCGCCGGATGTGCGCCGCCAACGCGCGCGAACAGCTCGACCCGGGGCAGGTTCGGGAAGTAGGCCTCGATCATGTCCCTTGCGCCGGCCGGCTTCTGGCTGTGGGCCAGGCGTTCCCCGGCGCCGGTGCGCAGCACGCTGGAAACCTGGGATCCCGGCGCCGGCGCCGGGATGCCCCCGCGCGTGCCGACCAGCAACAGCTCGTGCTGCACCCGCGACCAGAAGCCGTTGGTGAAGCGGTCCTTGACCCAAACGAACTGCGACTTGTAGGCGAAGCCCCAGGCCGCCAGAACCTGCAGCGCGTCGGGCAGCATGGGCACGGTCGCCCAGAGGAACAGGACCGCGTCGCCGGCGAAAAGATCGCCCGCCGGCAGGGCGCGGATCTCGTCCGTGGTCATGGTCGGGTAGTGGTTGTCCGGTGCCTTGTTGCCCCCGGTCACCTCGTGATAGGCCTCGAACCGCCACGGCGGGTCGGCGTAGCCGACGTTGTAGCGCCCGCGGCTGTCGCCGGCCGCGAGCGCCGCCGCCGCCGCCCGGGTCCCCGCCGCCAGGTCCCGCTCGCGCGCCGCGCGCCGCTCGGCCTTGACCAGGGTCGCCAACGCGTTGCGGTTCATCGCCGGATGGATCGTGCCGTCCGCGATCATGGGATCGAAGCGGACATCCGGGATCGCGACGAGCGCGTCGAGCGTCTTGATATCGCTCGGCAGCGACGAGACTTGTCTCGTTAGTCGCGGATCGGACCCAATCCGGATCAGCATCTGCGCGTGCCGCGCGCCGAACGGCAGGCCGCCGAGAACCTCGTTCCATTCGGCGCGCCCGGGATGCGCGTCCCGCGCCGCCGCCATCAGGCGCCCGGTCTCCAGGATCGCCTCGACGCCGCTCCGCCAGGCATCGGAAATCCGCGCCGCCCATTCGGCGGGCGTCTCGGGCGCCGCCGCCGCGCGCAGGGTCAGGGTCATGGCGCCGCCTCCGTGTCAAGTAATCGCCAAGTAAAAAAGACCGCGTCCGAAGTATTCATGGCCGCGCCGCCGCCGCGTGCACGCCGCGCGCCGCCGCCGGGAACTGGCGCACCCGCAACCGCGCCGGCCATTCCGCCGGATCGCCGCCCTTGGGGTGCTTCAGTTTCACCCGGAAGCCGAAATCCCGGGCGTGCGCGTCGACGATCACATGGGCGAAGTCCGCCGCGTCGCGGTCCGACGCCCGGATGTTCGCCCCCAGTTGCTTGACGAAGACGGCGGGCCTTGTTTCGGCCCCCGTCGCGGCGCCGCCGCTCCCCGCCGAATCTTGGCGTTTCCCTGTCGCGGGTTCCCCGCTCCCCGCCGCTTGCGCCGCCCGGCATTGGGCGACCACGCCGGCGATCCAATCCGGCCGGCAGGGCCGCGCGCGCGGGCCGGATTCGCCGCCGACGATGACCCAGTCGAGGTTGTCCAGCCAGAATCCCAGGTGGACCGGCCCGAGCAGCGGCTCGGCGGAGACGAAACGGACAGCCGCCGGCGTGGCCAGCAGATCCGGGATCCGCGCCTCGGTCCGGCGCTGGTCCTCCACGCTCACCCCCAGCCAGACGTTGGGTAGCGGCCAGGTGTGGTGCAGCGCCTCCCAATCGAGGCTCGCGTCGAGCATGATTTCGACCGCGGCGCGGCGGATCTGGTGGGCGCGCGTCTCGCCGACGCCGTCACCGGGAAAGTGAATCCGATGGCCGGCAATCTCGAAATCCTGCGCCGGCGCGGGTTGCCAGCGTTCGCAGAGATACTCCCGCATGCGCGCCGCCCGCTTGGTCAGGACCTGGTAGGTGTGCCGCGGGGTCAGCGCCATGACCGCGAAGACCCGGTCGATCCAGGAGTCGGGGACGGCGTCGTGGAACAGGTCGCTCATAGAGTTGACGAACCAGGTCGTGGGCTTCCCGACCTCGAGCGGCCGCGCCAGCGCCGCCTCGTCGAAGCGCAAGGCGCCGGTCCACACCGGACCCGCCCTGGTCGCCCGGGTCAGGCCGGCGTATTTCGCCTGCCCCATCGCCTCCAGCCGCGCGGCCATGCGCATGGCGTAGCAGTTCGTGCAGCCGGGCGAGACCGGCGAGCAGCCGGCGAGCGGGTTCCAGGTCCGGGCGGTCCATTCGATCGCGCTCATGCGCCGCCCCCCGCCGGTTTCCGGGCCGCCAGGGCCTCGGCCTCGAGCAACAGCGCCCGGAAGCCCGGGTCGCCGGCCGCGCGCGCCCGGGCGCGGCCGAGGCCGCGGCGGACGGTTTTCTCCTCGCGGTGCAGCAGCTCCCCGATCTCGCGCTGCAGGAACGGCGGCTCGGC
>DATHZU010000039.1:0-4040 GCA_035458445.1 Thermohalobaculum sp.
CTGGTGCTGAACCACGAGGGGATGAGCAAGGCCCATGAACATGCGGGCCTGCCGATGCTCGAGCGTGTGGTGAAGACCACCCGCAACCTGGGCCAGTCGCGGTGGCACGACCTGCTGTTCGGCGGCGTGAACAACCACATCGAGCACCACCTGTTCCCCGAGATCCCGGTGGTCCGCCTGGGTAAGGCACGGCGCATTACCCGCGACTTCTGCCTGAGCCGCGGCTATGGCTATGTGGAGACCGGCTTCCTTGCCGCGCTCGCCAGCGCCGCCGGCCATTTCGCGGCCCTCCCGCGCGCGCGGCTGGAGCGCGAGGCGCTGTCGTGAGCGGAGACGGCGCGGGGACAGCCATGGTGACGGGGAAGCGGCGCGTGCTGACTGTTGGCTTGGTGGCGGCGCTCGCCATCGGGGCGGCTTGGGGCATGGCGGGGCGGTACTCGGACCTGCTGGCGAAGAACCGCGTCCTTCAGGCGCCACCACCCTGCCAGTCTGATCCGGCCTGCCTGCGGTACCGCGAGTTTTTCATTGCCGATGCCCATTCGGACACACTGCTCCACCGTGATCCGGCAGAGCCGTCGGTCCGCGGGCATGTGGACCTGTCGCGGCTGCTGCGCGGCGGCATCAACCTCCAGGTCTTCGCCATGGCACCGGTCGCGCCGCGGATGCAGGCGCAGGACGGCGAGGTCTGCGGTAGCCGGGAGGCGGCGAACCGGATCGCCCAGCTGTTCGCCGTCAACGAGCCCCTCCGCCCCTCCACCTGGATTTCAGACGAGGCGCGGGTGCGGCGGATGATGGACCGGTTCGACGCGGCTATGGTGTCACGGCCGAGCGCGCCCGGAAGGTTCATCCCGATCCGCGACGCGGCGGACGCCGCGCGATTGCTCTCCGCGCGCGAGCGGGGCGAGGCGGTGGTTGGTGCGCTGCTCTCGGTGGAGGGGTTCTACTGGGCCTCTCCCGATCGCGACGAGTTGCAGCGGCAGCTTCAGGAGATGCAGCGGCGCGGCGTCCGCATGATCGGCCTGACCCAGCGTGCCAGCGGCCCTCTGGCAGGGTCGAGCGAGGACTGCGGGGACCGCGGCGGCCTGACCGAGGCCGGGCGCTTCGCCGTTCGTGAGATCTGGCGGCAGGGCATGGTGCTTGACCTGGCCCATGCCTCGCCTGCGGCGATCGCCGATGTGGCGGAGATGGCGAAGGGTGGCGCGCTCGGCGCGGTCGTCGTTTCTCACACCGGCCTGCAGAGGGCCTGCGACCGGGACCGGAATCTGTCCGATGCCGACGCGCGCAATGTGGCCCGGGCCGGCGGCGTCATCGGGCTCGGTTACTGGCGCTACGTTGCCTGTTGGTCTCCGGACGATAGCCCTTCGGAGATCCGGCGGAAGCTGGTGGAGTCCTTCGTCGCCCTCCACGACATTCTCGACGATCCGGATTTCCGCGCCGAAATGGGCCCGGACTACTCGCCGATGGCGCATATCGGCCTGGGCTCCGATTTCGACGGCGGCACAACCATGCCATTCGACACCACCGGGATTCCCTGGCTGCTGGCGGGGTTGGCCGCGGCCGAACGCGACGGCCGCCGCATCTTCGAGGATGCGGATATCGAGAGGATCGCGGGCGGGAATTACCTGCGGCTGTTGGAGTCGGCGCTGGAGTGAGGGGTGGCGGCGCTACCTCTCGCACCGTCTGGAATCTGGGGCGGTAGCGGTTCGCCGAGCGGCGTGCATCTTCGCGCACTCCTGCGGCCGTTCCTGCCTCCCATTCCACAGGACATTTCGATAAAAATCGAAATATATGCTATATCAATACCTTAGGTACGCGTCCGCATGCGGACACTCCGCCCCGCCCCGTCAATTCCCCTCCAGCACCCGCCGCGCGATCACCTGGGCCTGAATTTCCGCCGCGCCCTCGAAGATGTTGAGGATGCGGGCGTCGCACAGCACCCGGCTGATCGGGTATTCCAGCGCGAAGCCGTTGCCGCCGTGGATCTGCAACCCGTTGTCGGCCGAGGCCCAGGCGATGCGGGCGGCCAGCAGCTTGGCCATGCCGGCCTCGAGGTCGCAGCGGTGGCCGGCGTCCTTCTCGGCGGCGGCGTAGTAGGTCAGCTGGCGGGCGATCATGATCTCGGCGGCCATCATCGCCAGCTTCGCCGCCACCCGGGGGAAGGCGATCAGCGGCTTGCCGAAGGCGATCCGCTCCTGCGCATAGCGCATGGCGATCTCCAGCGCCGATTGCGCCACCCCGATGGCCCGCGCGGCGGTCTGGATGCGGGCGGACTCGAAGGTGCGCATAAGCTGCTTGAAGCCCTGGCCCTCGACGCCCCCCAGCAGCGCATCGCCCGGCACCCGGTGCTCGTCCAGCGCGACGGTGTATTCCTTCATGCCGCGATAGCCCAGAACCTCGATCTCCCCGCCGTTGATGGTGGCGTCGGGGAAGGGGTCCGCTGCCGTGCCGCGCGTCTTCGGCGCCAGGAACATCGACAGGCCGGAATAGTCGTCGGTCTCCGGCTTGGTGCGGGCCAACACGGTCATCACGTCGGTGCGGCCGGCATGGGTGATCCAGGTCTTGTTGCCCTTCAGCACCCAGTCCTCGCCATCCCTGTAGGCCCGGGTCTTCAGCGCGCCGAGGTCCGAGCCGGTGTTGGGCTCGGTGAAGACGGCGGTCGGCAGGATCTCGCCCGAGGCGATGCCGGGCAGCCACTGCGCCTTCTGCTCGGGCGTGCCGCCGCCCAGGATCAGCTCGGCGGCGATCTCCGACCGGGTGCCCAAGCTGCCGACGCCGATATAGCCGCGGCTGAGCTCCTCGGAGACCACGCACATCGCGGTCTTGCCCATGCCGGAGCCGCCGTATTCCTCCGGGATGGTCAGGCCGAAGACGCCGAGCTCGGACATCTCCTCGACGATCTCGATCGGGATCAACTCGTCCCTCAGGTGCCAGCCATGGGCGTCCGGCACCACGCGGTCCTCGGCGAAGCGGCGGAACTGGTCGCGGACCATCTCGAATTCCTCGTCGAGGCCGCAATCGCCGAAGGTGGCGGCGCCCTCGCGCTCGGCCATCAGGGCGACGAGGCGCATCCGGGCGGCGTCCGAGTTGCCGGTGGAGAGGCGGGAAACAGCCGGGTCGGCGCGGAAAGCGGTCAGCGCGGCCTCGGGGACCCCGATTTCCGACGGGCGGACCATCTCGCCCTGGCTCATCGGGATGCCGCCAATGATCTGGGCCAGGTATTCGCCGCAACCGATGGCGAGGATCAGCCGTTCCATCTCGCCGAGCTTGCCCTCCGGCCCCAGCCGCGCGGCCCACGCGGCCATCTGGGCCAGGCTCTCGGCATAGGTCGCCAGCCAGGCGAGGCCGTGGGCGGCATACTGCTCGGCCTCCAGCATCCGGCCCGAGACGCGCCCCTGGGCACTGACCCGCGCCGCCAGCACCGATCTCGCCTCGCGGGCCAGGGCGGCGGCGGCCTTCGCGGCGTCGCTGGCCAGCGCGGGCAGGGCGGGGTCGGCATGGACTGGGGGGGCAATCTGGGCGTCGGCGTTCATCGGGCGCTTCCCTCGGGCAGGCCGCAATGCTGCGGCGCGGAATCGGTCTCGCATCTGCGAGACTACCTAGCCAAAGGCCGGCAGGGCGTCAATAATTTGCGCAACTTTATGTCGCGCTCGCTGTTAGCGCGGGAACATCCTTCCGGCCAGACATCCGTGCCCCGGCCAGCGAGGAGCCAGAGACCGGATCGCGTCGGACTTGATTTGGGTGCACCTGAAGGCCTCGGGTCGAATGCCTTCAAAACAGGCCGTGGGCGGCCACGAAAACGCTCACGCCGGACGCCGTGCCGAGCCTCGCGGCCGCTCTTACCGTTCCGCGGGATGCGGCGTCCCTGCCGCCCGGAGCGAGACTACCGACGGGCCATCGAGATTCTCTGTCGCCGAAATGTGATAATAAGCGCATGGGTGCCGCACAGAGAAAATCGCATCGCTCACAACCGTCCCGGGTAAATAAGCCACCTCTGCCAGTGATTTATGAAATATATTTTTAAAAAAATTTGAAAAAATATT
>DATHZU010000040.1:0-8127 GCA_035458445.1 Thermohalobaculum sp.
GCTCGCCCATGGGCGCCAGGGCACCGGGGCCGTCGCGGGGGTTGTCGACCTTGCCCGGCACCTCCGGCCCGTAGAGCACGTCCGGGTCGTCCGACAGGGCGCCGTCCGGGCCGATCAGGCTGTCCTTCGGCGCGGGCTTGCGGCCCTTGCGGGCGACCAGGATCTTGCCCTCGGCCACCTTCGAGGTGGCGAAGTCCAGAATGAAGTCGCCTTCCGCATGGGGCACGCCGATGCAGACCGGATTGGTCGCCATGCGCCGCTCGGCGCCGCCGAAGGGCGCGACCAGCACCGAGTTGCCCACATTGACGAAGTGGATCGAGATCAGCCCCTCGGCGCAGGCGGTCTCGGCGAAGGCGCCGATGCGGCCCAGATGGCCGGCATTGCGCAGGCCGATCACGGCGAAGCGGTTCGCCCTGGCCTTGGCGGTCCCCAGCGCCACTGCCTGCGGCCCGATCGTCTGGCCGAAGCCCTGGTGACCCTCGATCAGCGCAAAGCCGGGCGCGTCCAGAACCGTCTCGGCGGTCCGGCCGAAATTCAGCGTCCCCTGCGCCTGCCACCACAGATAGCGTTGCGTCCGGATCACCCCGTGGCTGTCGTGCCCGGCGAGATTGGCCTCGACGAGATTGGCGGCGATGGCGTGCGCCTCGGCCCCGCTGCCGCCGGCGGCCCGGAACACCCGCGTCAGCATGGCGGTCAGCCCGGCGGCGGGCACGCGGATATCCTGGTCGGTCATGGCCCCTCGCGCAGCTGTTCCATCGCATGGAGGATATGCACGCCCCGCTTCGCGCCGCAACCGCCCCCCGGCCTTGCGGGGGCCTCGATCTTCTGGTCAGGGTCGCGGGACCAGACAGCGAGCGCCATGACCGAGTTCCGCGAGAACCCCCTGCCCGGCCTGATCGACATGTGGCGTGTCGCGCCGCCGGTGATGCGCGGCATCCTGCTGATGTGCGTCTCGACCGTGCTGTTCTCGGCCATGCACGTGCTGGTGCGTTATGCGGCCAAGGACGTGCCGCCGATGCAGATCGCCTTCTTCCGCAATTTCTTCGGCATCATCGTCTTCCTGCCGCTGCTGATCTCGGGCGGCTTCGGCTTCCTGCGCACCAAGCGGCTGGGGCTGCACGCGGTGCGCGGGCTGCTGAACGCCGTCGCCATGCTGATGTTCTTCACCGCCCTGTCGCTGACGCCGGTCGCGCGGGTCACCGCGCTGGCCTTCACGGCGCCGCTGTTCATGGCCCTGCTGTCGGTACTGTTCCTGGGCGAGCGGTTCCGGATGCGGCGCTGGATCGCGCTGGTGGTCGGGTTCTCCGGGACGATCCTGATCCTGCGGCCGGGGATGATCCCGCTCGATCCCGGCTCGCTGCTGGTGGTCGGCTCGGCCTCGATCTGGGCGGTGACCATGGTGGTGATCAAGATCCTGTCGCGCACCGAGTCGAGCTTCGCGATCACCGCCTACATGAACATCTTCCTGGCGGTCTTCTCGCTGGGCCCGGCGCTGTGGGTCTGGGTCACGCCACCGCCCGAGGCCTGGGTCTGGCTGGTCGCCATCGCGGTGCTGGGCACCGTCGCGCAGCTGGCACTGAGCCAGGCGCTGAAGGAGACCGAGCCGACGGCGGTGATGCCCTTCGATTTCCTGAAGCTGGTCTGGACCACGCTGCTGGGCCTCTGGGTCTTCGGCGAGCTGCCGGACATCCTGACCTGGATCGGCGCGGCGGTGGTCTTCGCCAGCGGCTTCTACATCGCCTGGCGCGAGCACCAGGAGCGGAAAGGGGCAAGCGGCGCGCGTCAGCCCGCGATGGCGTCGCGTCCGTGAGGGGCCATCAGGTCCAGAACCGGCCCGGCGGGCACGATTCCGGTCGGATTGATGCTGGCGTGGCTGGCGTAGTAGTGGAACTTGATGTGATCCAGATGGGTGATCCCGGCGACCCCCGGCCACTGGTATAGCTCGCGCAGATAGCCCGACAGCGCCGGATAGTCGGCGATCCGCCGGATGTTGCACTTGAAATGCCCCACATAGACCGGGTCGAACCGGACCAGGGTGGTAAACAGACGCCAGTCGGCCTCGGTGATCCGCGCGCCCATCAGGTAGCGCCGTGCGCTCAGCCGCTGCTCCAGCCAGTCGAGCGTCTCGAACAGCGCCGTCACAGCGGTCTCGTAGGCCTGCTGGCTGCGGGCGAAACCGGCCCGGTAGACGCCGTTGTTCACCGTCTCGTAGACGCGGGCGTTCATGGCGTCGATCTCGGCGCGCAGCGCCTGCGGGTAGAAATCCTCGGCATTGCCGGTGATCCCGTCGAAGGCCGAGTTGAACATCCGGATGATCTCGGAGGATTCGTTCGACACGATGGTGCCGCGCGCCTTGTCCCACAGCACCGGCACCGAGACGCGGCAGGTGGCCTGCGGGTCCGCCGCCTGGTAGACCTCGCGCACGAAGCGCTTGCCCATGAGGTGGTCGCCGGTCGCCCCGTCGAAGCCGGTGTCGAAGGTCCAGCCCTCGTCCAGCATCAGCGGATGCACGACGCTGACGCCGATGTGGTCCTCCAGCCCCTTCAGCCGGCGGAAGATCATCGTCCGATGCGCCCAGGGACAGGCATGCGAGACGTAGAGGTGATACCGCCCGCTCTCGGCGGCAAAGCCTCCTGCCCCGCTGGGCCCCGGCGCGCCATCGGCGGTGATCCAGTTGTGGAAGACGGCAGGCTGGCGAATGAACTCGCCGCCCTTGTTGGTGTTCTTCGGCGGGTTCTTCTCCCACTTGCCGTCGATCAGCTGCCCCATGTTCGGCTCCTTTCGTTCCGGGCAAACATAGCGCCGCATCGGGCCGGCGCATCCCCCCGGCGGTGAATTCACCGTTGCGGAAAACGCAACCCTGCGTGGCCTCGGCAGCGTAAGCGCGCGCCAATGATTGCGCCGCGCCGCACCCATCGGTCATTCCGTTACCGGGCACGCATGAGTTGTGATAGCATTGCGGCGCTGTGCCGGTGTCGCCGCGGGAGTTAGCCATGAGTATGTTTTTTCTTCAAAACGCACGGATCCTGCTGAAGCGTCGTGGTCAGAGCCCGGGCGCCTTTGCTGCGACGCTCGGTCTGGCATTGGCTGGCATCCTTCCATGGCTGACTGCGCAGGCCCAGGAGTGCAGTATCGAAACCATGGGCGAGCGGGTTTATGAGCGGGTCAAGCAGAGAATTGAAGAAAAATTCAGCACGAAAGACCAGTTTTCTATTGCGCCCTACGCCAAGGCCGAAATTGAGCTCGAGCCCGACTGCAACTTCTCGATACACGGTCGCTTCCAATTCTCGATCAAAAACCAATTGAATCGGAAAACATACGACGCGAAATTAGCCCCGAAGGACAATGCGCCGGGCGGGCTGCAGATCTTGTCGTTCGATATCCACAACGGGTAATTTGGGCCACGCACAATCGCTCAGTACGACTTCGGCAGCCCCAGCACCTTCTCGGCGATATGGCACAGGATCAACTGCTGGCTGACCGGGGCGAGGCGGTTGATCCAGACCTCGCGCAACAGCCGCTCGACATGGTATTCCCGGGCATAGCCCATGCCGCCATGGGTCAGCACGGCGCGCTCGCAGGCGCGATAGCCGGCCTCGGCGCCCAGATACTTGGCGGCATTGGCCTCGGGGCCGCAAGGGGCGCCCGCATCGTAGAGGGCGGCGGCGCGGAGCACCATCAGCCAGGCGGCCTCCAGCTCGGTCCAGCTCTGCGCCAGCGGGTGCTGGATCGCCTGGTTCTGGCCGATGGGGCGTCCGAACACATTGCGGTCACGGGCATAGGCGGCGGCACGGGCCAGCGCCTGGCGCCCGGTGCCGATGGCCTCGGCGGCGATCAGGCAGCGCTCGGGGTTCAGGCTGTCGAGGAGGTAGCGAAACCCGCTGCCTGCCTCGCCGATGCGGTCGCGGGCGGGCACGCGCAGGCCGTCGTAGAACACCATGTTCGAGTTGACCGCGTGGCGCCCCATCTTCGGGATCTCGCGGATCTCGACATGGGCGGGATCGAGCTCGGCAAAGAACAGCGACAGCCCGGCGGTGGGGTTGGCGGCATCGTACTCCGCCGTGCGGGCCAGCAGCACGACGCGGCCCGCCTGCTGCGCGGCGGAGGTCCAGATCTTGCGGCCCGAGATCACGTAGTCACCGCCATCCCGCCGGGCCGCGGTCTTGATGCGGGTCGTGTCCAGCCCCGCATCCGGCTCGGTCACGCCGAAGCAGGTGATCAGCTCGCCCGAGACGATGGACGGCAGCCAGTCGGCCTTCTGCTCGGGCGTGCCGTGCTTCACGATGGCCTGCGGGCCGAAGATGTTGAGGTGGATGGCGCTGGCCGCCGCCATGGCGCCGGGCGAGTTGGCCACCGCCTCCATCATCACCGCGGCCTCGGTGACGCCGAGCCCCGCGCCGCCATATTCCTCGGGCATGGCGATCCCCAGCCAGCCGCCCGCCGCCACCGCATCGCGGAAGTCGTGCGGGAAGGTGCCGGTCTCGTCGCACTCCAGCCAGTAGGCATCGCCGAAGGGTTCCATCAGCCGCCGGATCGCCTCGCGGATCGCCTGCTGCTCGGGGGTGAGGTTGCCCGGGATCATGCGCGTGCCTTTCGCCACTGGCCGGTGGCCAACTCCTCGATCAGCCAGAACTGTGCCATGCCCAGGATCATCGCCGCAATCGCAACGCCGAACCCCCACGCATAGCCGCCGGTCGCCTCGTAGAGCCAGCCCGCGATCCACGAGCCGAAGGCGCCTCCCAGCCCCATGCCGATCATGATCGCCCCGAAGACCGCCCCCACCTGCCCCGGAAACAGCTTCGCCGTCAGCGACGAGACGATGGGCCCGCGCGAGCCCATGCCGCCGCCGAAGCCCAGCATGAAGACGGTAAGGAACAGCGGATTGGGGCCATTCCCCAGGGCGGCCAGCGACAGGATGCCGATGATCGAGCCGCAGAAGGTCGCGGTGGCGATGGTGCGCCGCCCGAAGCGGTCGGCCAGCCAGCCCGCGCCGATGATTCCGACCAGCGCGACGAAGCTGTTCAGCCCGAAGAACAGCGTGGCCGAGATCGGCGAATATCCCGCCTCCTCCAGATACACCACCGCCTGGACCTGGATCACATAGGTCGCCACGGCGGCCGTGAAGAAGACCAGGAACATGCCCCAGAACGCCGCGGTGCCCAGATAGCGCCGCTTGATCGCCAGCGGCTTCGGTGTCGGCGACAGCTTCACCACCGCCCCCTGCCCGATCCGCTGCCAGGGCAGGATCAGGATCACCGCAGCCAGCGCCAGCATGCCGGTCCCCAGCACCTGATAGGCCCACCGCCAGCCATGGGCATCGATCATGATCCGGCTGAGCGGTGCCAGCAGCATCGCGCCGGCCGCCAGACCCGCATAGGCCACGCCGGTCGCCAGCCCCAGGCGGCGGTCGAACCAGCGCGCCAGCAGCCCGGTGGCGGGCGTCATGCCGGTGGCCGCCGCGCCGACGCCCACCAGCACGCCGAGCCCCAGCCAGCCCTGCCACAGCGCCTCCATCCGGCTGGCGATCAGGAAGCCGCAGCCATAGGCCACCAGCCCGCCCACATAGACCGCCCTGCCGCCCAGCCGGTCGAAGGCCAGGCCGATCAGCGGGCCGCCGATGCCGATGCCGATCATGAAAACCGAGTAGATCGACGACACCTCGGCCCGGCTCCAGCCGAACTCGTCCAGGAACGATCCGTAGAACACCGCGAAGGTCTCGCCGCAGCCGCGGGCCAGCGTGTTCAGCAGGAAGCACAGGCCCACCACCGCGATGGCCGCGGTGGTGAATTCGCGGCCCTCGTTGCTAGCAGCGCTCATCGGCAGGAGAACCGGCGTCGCCGCCGCAACGCGCCTTGCGGCGCGTCCCCCCCTCCCCACCCTCCCCCACAAGGGGGGAGGGGATCGCGTTGCACCGGCTGCGCGCGCCGGCGAACGGGTTGCCAGGGCCGTCCCCGCCGGTGCCGCAGCTTGGCTCTCTCCCCCCTTGTGGGGGAGAGAGGGAGAGGGGGGGACGGCGCAGCCGTTCCGGTGCAGCCGGCGCGGCGCCCATCCTCACCTGCCGCGCATCAGTTCGGGCAGCCAGGTGATGATCTCCGGGAACGCCACCAGGGCCGCGATGGTGATCACATCGGCCACGAAGAACAGCGCGATGCCGCGGAACACGTCGCCCAGCGAGATCTGCGGCTGCACGCCGTTGACCACGAAGCAGTTCAGCCCGATGGGCGGCGTGATCAGGCAGACCTCGGCCATCTTCACCACGATGATGCCGAACCAGATCGAGCATTCGGTGGCCGTCATGCCGAAGGGCGAGGTCTCGGCGGTGGCATACTCGCCGCCGTTCAGCGCGATGACCGCCGGATAGAAGATCGGCAGCGTCACCAGCAGCATGCCGATGGCGTCCATGAACATGCCGAGGATCGTGTAGCCCAGCAGGATCGCCAGCAGGATCAGATAGGGGTTCAGCGGCAGGTCGACGATCCACTGGCTGAAGGCCTGCGGCACGGTCGAGTAGTTCAGGAAGGTGACGAAGATGAAGATGCCCCAGATCAGGGTGAAGATCATCACCGTCAGGCGCGCCGTCTCCATCAGCGCTTCCTTCAGCTCGCGGGTGCGCATGCCCTGGACGAAGGCCAGCACCAGCACCAGGAAGGCCCCCAGGGCGCCCGCCTCGGTCGGCGAGGCCCAGCCGTCATAGACCGCGGTGATGATGATCCCGGCCACGGCGACGATCGGCAGCACGCCGGGCACCGAGCGGATGCGTTCGCCCCAGGTGAAACCGCCCACAGCGGGCCCGATGCCCGGCCGCAGCTTCGACCAGAAGACGATGATCGAGCAGTAGACGATGGCCGAGAAGAAGCCCGGGATGAACCCCGCCAGCAACAGCGCGCCGACCGATTCCTCGACGATCAGCGCATAGATCACCAGGATCGCCGAGGGCGGGATCAGGGTCGCCAGCGTTCCGCCCGCGGCGACCACGCCGGCGGCCAGCTTCTTGTCGTAGCCGTTCTTCAGCATCTCCGGGATCGCGACCCGGCTGAACACCGCCGCCGTGGCGGTCGAGGCGCCCGAGACGGCCCCGAAGCCCGCCTGCGCCATCACGGTGGCCACCGCCAGCCCGCCCGGCAGCCAGCCGAGCCACTTGCGCCCGGCGTCGAACAGCTTCGTCGTCATCCCGGCGTGGAAGGCCAGAAACCCGATCAGGATGAAGGGCGGCAGGACCGACAGCCCGTAGAGCGACGTCTTGGCATAGGGGATGGTTGCCGCCGTGGTCGCACCGGGCCGCCAGCCGATCAGCTCGACCAGGCCGAAGAACCCGCAGATCGCGGCGGCATAGGCCACCCGGACGCCCAGCACGGCCAGGACGAACAGCATGATCATCGCGATGGTGCCGACCAGCACCGGATCGTTGTAGCCGATGCCGAAGATCATCGCGGCGCCCCCCCGTTGGCGCTCGCGCCGATATCCTCGCCCAGAGCCTCGCGGATCTCCTCGCGCGCCTGCTCGGCGACATCCTTGACGACCACGACGCCGATGGGCTGGCGCGAGGGATCGATCGCCATGCGCACCGCGCCGGCGAACTGGATCGCCAGGCGGATGGTCAGCAGCGCCAGCGCGAAGGGTATCAACAGCTTCGAGGGCCAGGTCAGCAGCTGCGCATCGGTAGTGCTGTCGCCGGAGGTATAGGCGTCGTGGAAGAACACCCATGAGTACCGCGCCAGCAGCCCGATGATGATCGTCCCGGCCAGCGAGGCGAAGGCCTCGATGCTCCACAGCAGCCTGCCCTTCAGGTGCTGCAGCAGGATGTCCATGCGAATGTGAACGCCGTGCCGCTGGCAGTACGAGATTCCCAGCACCGCGAGGATCGGCATCGACAGCTCGATCATGTCGATGTAGCCGAAGATCGGTGCGTTAAACAGCCAGCGGGTGCGCAGCGCGATCTGCACCACGCCCAGCAGCATCAGGAACATCACCGCGATCGCGGCGATGAAGTTCAGCAGGTCCTCGAGCGGGCTGAGCAGACGGTCGGCACGGTTTATCGCACGGCCCAAGCCGTCGTCGATCGTTGTCATCGGGCGTCCCCCTCAGGCAGCAAGGCTCGACGGCTTGGGCCGTGCGATAAACCGTGCC
>DATHZU010000041.1:0-5485 GCA_035458445.1 Thermohalobaculum sp.
CTTTGCTTGAACAACCACAGAGCGATCAACCCTGCCACCAAAACGATGAGCGGCCAGACAAAGGCGACAACCGTCGCGGCAATTGCAGCGGGTATCCACCCTAAGCTCACTCCGAGCATGAAACCATATTCCGAGATTGCGTAAATCCAGAAGCCCGCGAACGAAAGCACCCAAACAATGCCACTGAGCACCCAATAGCAGCCGCCACCGTCGTCGTTGTTTTGCAATGCTTATCTCCATTAAGAGCAGGGTGTTGAGCGTCATTCACTGGAATTCCCATTTGGCTTCGCGCCCTCGACCATCTCCTCCTGCCTTTCGTGCAGCAGTGTTGCTTGAGAAGGCAGGTCTGGCAATCCAGTTTGCTTGCACGGAAATCCCCCGCGTCAAAATAGTGGAATCTCGGCTCTCTGGTGACATAGTGGTGACACGAAAAACCAAAGGCCCTAGCGGCTGGAATTCGGGCGCGCTCTGCATTGCGCTCCGGCTGGACCAAGCTCCCGGCGCAATCATAATTCGCGCTTGTCTAGAAAGGTTTTCACCCCCAGTTTTCCATACCCATTCCATACTGAGGGAACAGTTTATCTATAAGTGTTTGATTTTCTGGTGGAGCCGAGGGGATTTGAACCCCTGACCTCTGCAGTGCGATTGCAGCGCTCTCCCAGCTGAGCTACGGCCCCGTGGGCGCACCCTGTAGGCCCGCCGCGCAGTGCTGTCAAGCTGCAAGACCCGCCCTTGATCCGGCGTCTGCGGATCGCTAGTTCTTTCCCGGCGCCGATCATGGCCGACCGGCAGGGAGCCCGCACATGCTGACCATTATCGCCCTCGTCAACCTGGCCCTGAACATGGTGCTGTACCTGGTCGTCGCCCAGGCGATCATGAGCTGGCTGGTGGCCTTCAACGTGCTCAACCTGCACCAGCGGGTCGTCCACCAGATCTGGTACGCGATGAACCGCATCACCGAGCCGCTCTACCGGCCGATCCGGCGCTACCTGCCGGACATGGGCGGCATCGACATCTCGCCGCTGATCGTGATCTTCGGGATCATCGCCATCCAGACGGTGATCGCCATCAACTTCCTGCCGATGGCCTATGGCGGCTGAGGCGCCGCGCCGCCCCTGGACACGCATCCCCGGCGGGCTGCGGCTGATGGTGCGGCTGACCCCGCGCGCCGGGCGCGATGCCCTGGGAGGGCTGCGCGAGATCGAGCCCGACCAGCCGCTGTTGCTGGCACGTGTCGCCGCCCCGCCGCTGGAAGGGGCCGCCAACGACGCCTTGGTCAAGCTGGTGGCCAAGGCGCTGGGCGTCCCCAAATCCGCCGTCACCGTCGCCGCCGGCGAGACCTCGCGGATCAAGGCCCTGGAGATCGCCGGCGATCCGGAGACGCTGGAACCGGCGCTGGAGGCGCTGATCTAGCGATTGCCGTGGGCGGGCGAGCGCGCTAGCATCGCGGCCATCGGGGTAAGGCGATCTCCCGACGAGGCCACGCGCCCAAGCATCGCGGCACCTCTCTCCTGCAACGGGGGCCGTGGCACATGTCCGAAGCAATCCCTTCCGAGCGTCCAGAACCGTCCAGCCAGCCCGGCTTTGCCGAGGCGCTGAAGATCCACGTCAAGATCGGCCTCCTCTCCTTCGGCGGCCCGGCCGGTCAGATCGCGCTGATGCAGCAGGAAATCGTCGAGCGGCGGGGCTGGGTCGCGCCGCGGGCGTTCGACCGCGGGCTTGCCTTCTCGATGATGCTGCCGGGGCCGGAGGCGCAGCAGCTCGCCACCTGGCTGGGCTGGCGGCTGCATGGCACCGCCGGAGGGCTGGCCGCGGGGCTGGCCTTCATCCTGCCCGGCGCCGCGCTGATGATCGTGCTGGCCTGGCTGGCCGCGGCCAAGGGCCATATTCCGCTGGTCGCGGCGGTCTTCGCGGGGGTGCAGCCGGTGGTGATCGCGCTGGTCCTGGGCGCCATGCTGAAGATCGGCAGGCGCGCGCTGAAGGGCCCCGCGCACTGGGTGCTGGCGGGGGCGGCGTTCGTTGGCCTGTTCGCCCTGGGCCTGCCGTTTCCGCTGATCGTCGCCCTGGCGGGCATCGCCGGCCTGGCGATCGCCAAGGACGAGCCGGGGCCGCCGGCCGAGGCGGGTGCGGGCCTCTGGCGCCACTTCGCGCTGGTCGCCGGGATCAGCGTGGCGCTGATCGCCGCGGTCTTCGTCCTCGTGGCCATGACGCTGGGCACCGAGCCCTACCGCGATGTGGCCGAACTGTTCACCACCGCCGCGCTGGTCACCTTCGGCGGCGCCTATGCGGTGCTGCCCTTCGTCGCCGATAGTGCGGTCGAGCACTATCACTGGCTGGACGCCGCCCAGATGCTGAACGGGCTGGCGATCGCCGAGGCGACGCCCGGGCCGCTGATCCTGGTCAATACCTATGCCGGGTTCTTCGCCGGCTGGTCCGCTTCGGGCACCGGGGCGGCGGGCGCGCTGACGGCGGCTCTGGCCACCTTCTACACCTTCGCCCCGTCCTTCATGCTGATCCTGGCCTTCGCCCCGGCGGTCGAGCGCATCCAGAACGTCGCCTGGGCCCGGCGGGCGCTGGCGGGGGTCTCGGCGGCGGTGGTGGGCGTGATCCTGAACCTGGCGATATACCTGGCCGAGGCGGCGTTCTTTCCCGCCGGGCTGGCCGAGCCCGAGATCGCCAAGCTGGCGCTGTTCGCCGTCGCCCTGGTGATGGTCTTCCGGCTGCATACCGGGATGCTGGCGCTGGTGGGCTTCGGCGTGGCGTCCGGGCTGGTTCTGGGACTGCTCGGCTGGATTTGAGCCTGCGGTTTGATCTGGCGCAACGCGGGACGCGCGCATCCGCGCAAGAAGCGACGCGGCCCGGCATCGCGGGCCGGCTGATCCGGAGCGAACATGAACTGGACCAATTTCCTCGCCGAGACCAACCGGGAACTCGCCGCGCTCCGCAAGGAGATGCCCGAAGCCGCCGCGGGTTTCGGACAGCTCGCCAAGGCCGCCACGGCGGCAGGGGCGCTGGACCCCAAGACCAAGGAGCTGATGGCGATGGCCATCGGCATCGCCACCCATTGCGACGCCTGCATCGGCTTTCATGCCAAGGCGGCGGTGCGCCTGGGCGCGACCCGGGCCGAGATCGCCGAGACCGTTGCCATGTGCGTCTACATGGGCGGCGGCCCCTCGCTGATGTACGGCGCCAAGGCGCTGGCGGCCTTCGACGAGCTGTCGGCGGCGGGCTGACCTAGAGGCTCACCACACCCGCCGGCGTCCGCAGCGTGGCCGTCAGCCGCACCTGCCCGTCGCCCGGTGCGAACGCCACCGGTCCGGCGACCGCACCGAGCGCCGCTTCGGCCTCGGCGGCAGCCGCGCCCGCGATTTCGAGCCGCTCGAGGCGCAGGCCCTGGTCGGGCAGGCGTTTCGCGGGGTGCAGGCCGTCGGTCCACTGGATGGTCAGCGGCCAGGCGCCGCCCAGCGGCAGGGCGGCGCCCTGCGGCAGCCGCACCTTCCAGCGCAGGTCGTCGCGGGCGAAATCCTGCGGCGCGTCGTGGGGCAACGGCGGGCGCAGGGCGCCGATGTCGTCCACCGCCACCGCCCAGGTCAGCAGGCAGGGACCCTGGGCCAGCCGCGCCTGGACGGCGGGATCGTCGAAGCCGAACCAGCGCGGCCGGTCGGGGCGCGCACCCTGGGGGTCGACGGCGATCACTTCCAGATAGCAGTCGCCGAGCCCCCAGAGCGCATTGTGGGTCCCCATCGCGGCATGGACGCCCCCGCCGCCCGGCGGCACGCCAAGCCGCGCCTCGGCCCAGGCCCGGCCCTCGGCCAGGCTGGCCGCGCCGATCACCAGATGGTCCAGCCGGATCGATGCCATTGCGCCCTCTCCCGAATTCGATCACGGTTTTGCGATCAACCGACTCGCCCGGCGAAGTTACCCTTCGGGCGGAAAAACAACACGGGGAGATTTGCCAATGTCCATTCGCACACTTGCCGCCGGAGCCTTG
Organism: Thermohalobaculum sp.; assembly: GCA_035458445.1. GTDB lineage: Bacteria > Pseudomonadota > Alphaproteobacteria > Rhodobacterales > Rhodobacteraceae > Thermohalobaculum. Next base: position 3,992 of record DATHZU010000041.1, read on the forward strand.
CTCGCCCTGCTGGCGGCCACTCCCGCCGCGGCGCAGGACGTCACCCGCGACCTCACCCAGATCAAGGGCGATGTCTGGCGGTTCCAGAACAATTTCCATTTCTCGGTCCTGATCGTCACCGCCGAGGGCGTGGTGGTCACCGACCCGATCAACAACGACGCCGCGAACTGGCTGGAAGCCGAGATCGCTACCCGCTTCGGCAAGCCGATCACGCATCTGATCTACAGCCACAGCCATGGCGACCACGCCTCGGGCGGGGCGGTGTTCGCCGATACCGCCAGGGTCATCGCCCATGCCAACGCGCCGGAGAAGATCGACTATGTCACCCCGGACCAGCGCATCTCGGGACGGACGACCATCCGCACGGGCGGCAAGTCGATCGAGCTTTTGCCGCTCGGTCCCGGTCACGGCACCGACATGATGGTGATGGTGATCCGGCCCGAGAACGTGGCCTTCGTCGTCGACGTGGTCAGCCCCGGGCGCCTGCCCTACCAGGATTTCCCGGGCGCCGACATCGCCGGGCTGATCGAGCAGACCAAGGCGGTCGAGGCGCTGGATTTCGAGATCCTGGCCCCCGGCCACTCGCGGCTGGGGACCAAGGAGGACGCGACGCAGGCTCGTGAATACGTCGAATGGCTGATGGAGGCGGTCAAGACCGAGCTGAAGAAGGGCCGCGACGTCGAGGCCATCGTCGCCGATCTCGACACCAGCGCCTGGGCCGGAATGATGGCCTATGACCAGTGGCGCGACCTGAACATCCGAGGCATGGCCCGCTGGCTGAAGGAAAGCGGCGCGCTGAACTGAGCTTGACCGGGCCGGGCCGAAGCCGCTCGCTCTGGCGCTTACCGGGTTCAATCCATCCCACCCCCTCGGTCGCCGTCATTCCCGCGAAGGCGGGAATCTCTTTGAAATGCTGTGAGATCCCCCGCTTTCGCGGAGGATGACGGTGGCGAGGCTGATGACGGTGGCGAGGCGGATAAATTGGGTAAGAAGCGGCACGTTCCGATGGAAAAGCCCCCAGCGGGTGGTCCCGCCGGGGGCTTTGTCTTGCAGCGCGGTCAGGCCGCCTACTTGGTGATGATCTCCGGCCCCATGAATGCCGTCGGCAGGAAGGTCGACAGCCACGGGATGTAGGTCACCATGATCAGGAACACGAACAGGATCGCGAGGAACGGTGCGGCTGCCCTCACCACCCTCATCATCGACATGCCCGCGACACCTGACGTGACGAACAGGTTCAGGCCCACCGGCGGCGTGATCATGCCGATCTCCATGTTTACCACCATGATGATGCCGAGGTGGATCGGGTCGATGCCAAGGCTGATCGCGATCGGGAAGACCAGCGGGGCGACGATGACGATCAGGCCCGACGGCTCCATGAACTGGCCGCCGATCAGCAGGATCACGTTGACGATGATCAGGAACACGATCGGCCCAAATCCCGCGTCGAGCATCGAGCCCGCGATCTGCTGCGGAATCTGCTCGTCGGTCAGC
>DATHZU010000042.1:0-3289 GCA_035458445.1 Thermohalobaculum sp.
TAGGCCTTCGCCCGCGCCACCGCATCGTCGATCCCGGTCACCCCGGCGGCACTGGTCCGGCCCACCAGCACCAGCGATTTGTCGCGTCGTGCAGCCACCGCCGCGCGCATCTTGCCGGTGCCTTCCTCCAGCGACAGCAGCCGGGTCTCCGCCCCCTGCCCGTAGGCCTGCGGCAAGGCGGTGTCCTCGATTGTCAGCGCGGATACTCCCGCCGTTTCCAGCTCCTCGACGGTCCGCATCACGTTCAGCGCGTTGCCGTAGCCGTGGTCCGCATCCACCATGAACGGCAGATTGCTGGCGCGGCTGATGCGGCGGCACTGATCCGCGAATTCCGTCAGGGTCAGCACGATCAGGTCCGGGGCGCCCAGCACCGCCAGCGAGGCGGTCGAGCCGCCGACCATGCCCATCTCGAACCCCAGATCCTCGGCGATCCGGGCCGAGAAGGCATCGAAGATCGAGGCCGGGACCAGGCAGCGGTCGGTCTGGAGCAGCGCCCGGAAGCGCTCGCGGCGGTGGGTGGGTGTCAACGGGCATCCCCTTTGGTGATGGACGGTGGCGAATGCTATGCTAGCTTCCGGCGCAAGGAAACCACCGGAGCAATCACCATGCTGATGACAGGCGCGGAGTACCGCGAGTCGCTGAAGCGGCAATCACCTCGCGTCTTCGTCAACGGTCGGCGGATCGAGAACGTCGCGACCGCGCCCGAGCTGGCGCCGGGGGTGGCCGCCGTTGCGGTGACCTACGATTTCGCCCACGACCCGCGCTATCGCCACCTGATGACGGCGGTCGAGCAGGACACGGGCAAGACCGTCAACCGGATGGTCCATATCGACCGCGGCCCCCAGGACCTGATCGAGAAGCTCGAGGCGGTGCGGCTGGTCTGCCGCGAGGTCGGCTGCGCCCAGCGCTACCTGACCCACGACGCCTTCGGCGGCATCCACCAGGCCACCCATGCCATCGATGCCGACAAGGGCACCGACTACCACCAGCGGTTCCTGGCCTATCTGCATCAGGCGCAGGAGCAGGACCTGACGCTCGGCGTGGCGATGACCGACGGCAAGGGCGACCGCTCGCTGCGCCCGCACCAGCAGGCCAATGCGGATGCCTATGTCCACATCACCGAGCGCCGCCCGGACGGCATCGTGATCCGCGGCGCCAAGGCGATCATCACCGGGGCGCCCTACATGCATGGGCTGCTGGTGATGCCCTGCCGGAACATGACCGCCGAGGATGCCGATTTCGCGGTGTGCTGCGCGGTGCCGGTGGACGCCGAGGGGCTGACCCTCGTCTCGCGCCCTGCGGGCCGGCCCGGCGAGGCGGCGGCGAAGTTCTCGGCCAGATATGGTCAATGCACGGCGGCGGCGATTTTTGACGATGTTTTCGTGCCTTACGAGAATGTCTTCATGGCGGGAGAGTGGGAGTTCTCGCAAGCCCTCACCTCGACCTACGCCACCCACCACCGGCATAGCTGCATCGGCGCCCGGGCGGGCTTTGGCGACCTGCTGATCGGGGCCGGAGTGCTGGCCATCGAGGCCAACGGGCTGGATGCCGGGCAGCACGACCACCTGAGGAACGACCTGGTCGAGCTGATCAAGATCGTCGAGGGCTGGTACGCCTGCGGCGTGGCGGCCTCGACCTACGGCTTCGCCGACGCCAGCGGCGCCTACCAGCCCGATGGCGTCTTCGCCAATGTGGGCAAGCTGATGATGACCACCCAGATCTACGACCTGCACCGGCTGGCCCATGACGTCTCGGGCGGCATGGTGGTGGCCCTGCCCGGCCCGGACGAGGACCACAACCCCGAGACCCGGGGCGACCTGATGGCCATGCTGGGGACCAGGCCGGACATCCCCTACCAGCACCGCGCGGACGTGATGCGCTTCATGAACGACCTCACAGCCTCGGACACGGCGGGCTGGATGTCCGTCATCTCGCTCCACGGCGGCGGTTCGCCCGAGGCCATGCGCCGCGAGATCTACCGCTACTACCCGCTGGAGGAACGCCGCGCGCTGGTCGAGCGGCTGCTGGACCGGGGCGTGCTGGATGTGGGTGAGAAAGTCTCGAAACAGCCGGGCCGCTGCTGCCCGGTGGGCTGCCAGGTGCCCGAGACGCCAAGACTGGAAGGGGCGAAGCCTGCGCCGAAGCCGGGGATGGCGGCGGAGTAACCGCAGGACGGGGAAACCCGTCCGCCCTTGTCCTTCATATCCGTTGTGCGATTCTGCGGGCAGACTACCGATATGATGAAGTGCCTCCCATGACCGTTCTCATCCGCAGGATTGCTGCCAACGCCGCCCTTGTTGCCGCTCTGACGGCATCGAGCGCCACGGCGCAGGAGGCGGAGCGGTGCCTCTCCGCCGACTCAGGGTGAAACGTTAACCGCCCTGCGGGTTCAGGAGTCACTCCCGGCTGTCGTAGCGGAACCGGAAGGCATCGCCCTCGCGGTCGATCCGGCCCACCGAGGGCGCCGGGAAATGAGCCGTAAGCACCAGCCGGTTGTGCTCGCAGCAATGCTCCAGCACCCTCCGCCTGGTGGCGACCGACTGCGCGGGGTCGGTGTCGACCATGAACCACCAGTCGGGGCGGAGGCACTGCAGGGGCGAGTGCACCATGTCGCCCCACATCAGCGCGTGATCGGACCCCGAGCGCAAGTTCACCGCCACATGGCCGGGCGTGTGGCCGGGCGTCGGCTCGAGCCACAGGCCATCGTCGAGCGCGTGGTCCGAGTCGACCAGGATCGCTTGCCCCGCTGCGATCACCGGCAGCACGTTCTCGGCATATTGCGGCAGGCCGGCGCGCTCGGCGTGTTCGACCTCGGTGCGGGCGAAGATGTACCGGGCGTTGGGGAAGGTCGGCACCCAGCGGCCGTCCAGAAGCTGGGTATTCCAGCCGGAATGGTCCGCATGCATGTGGGTGCAGAACACATAATCCACCTGCTCGGGCGTCACCCCCGCCAGCGCCAGACGCTTCAGCCAGCCCCGGTCGGTGCGTCCGGCCCAGGAGGGGATGCGGGTATTGGTCTTGTCGCAGCCGATGCAGGTGTCGATCAGGATCGTGTGGCGGGCCGTGCGCACCAGATAGGACTGGATCGCCAGGATCGCCATGCCGCTGACCGGGTGGATCGCCCAGGGCGTGAACTGCGGCGCCAGTTCGGCCAGTTCCTCCGCCGTCGCGGCGGGGAACATGTCGCCCGGCAGGCGGAACTCGATCTGCATCTCCATGATCCGCTGCACGGTCATCTCGCCGATCCTGAAGGGCGGCGGGGTCAGGGTGAAGGTCATCCGGCGGACTC
>DATHZU010000043.1:0-4651 GCA_035458445.1 Thermohalobaculum sp.
GTGATCGTGGAAAGCACCCAGCCTTTTGTCGAGGTGTCGGTTGCTCAGCCAGGGATCGCGGACGTGTCGCCGCTGTCTGACCGGACACTGTATGTGTTCGGAAAGCAGCGCGGGATCACGACGCTGACCCTGCTTGGCGAGAATGGCGCGCTGATCACCAGCGTGACCATCAACGTCACGCCGGATATCAACGAACTGAAGGAGCGGCTGAGCGAGGTCCTGCCGACCGAGCCGATCAGCGTTCGCCTGGTGGGCGGCAATATCGCGCTGTCGGGTGTGGTCGACGGTGCCGACAAGGCCGAACGTGCGGTCGCGGTCGCATCGTCCTTCGGGCCGGTCATGAACATGATGACCATCGGCGGCACCCAGCAGGTGATGATCAAGGTCAAGGTCGCCGAGATGTCGCGCGCAGCGGCAAAATCGCTGGGCTTCGACGTTGGCATCTTCCATCAGGGCAGCAAGGTCAGCAACGTCTTCGGCAGTGGCCGCGGTGTCTCTGGCTTCGAGGGTGTCGGCTTCGGCGGGGGCGACGCACCGGTGCCGACTGTTGAGCTCGATGCCTTCGGCATCCTGGGGACCATCGCCCGCTTCGGCGACATCGGTCTGAACATCACCCTGCAGACGCTGGAGCAGAAGGGTTTCTCGCGCACGCTTGCCGAGCCTAACCTGGTCGCCTTGTCGGGCTCGTCCGCCAAGTTCCTCGCGGGCAAGGACGTTCCGGTCCCGACCGTCGATCAGGACGGCGATACCAACGTCACCTTCAAGGAGGTGGGTATCAAGATCGACTTCACGCCGACGGTTCTGGACAACCAGACCATCAACCTGAGGCTCTCCACCGAAGTTTCGTCGGTCGACACCACGCCCGGTCAGACGATCAGCTTCGCCGCTGGCGACGTGACCACCTTCTCGACCCGGCGTGCCAACACGGTCATCGAGCTGAAGGACGGGGAGAGCTTCGCGATCGCCGGCCTGCTGCAGGACGACTTCAACGACTCGATCAGCCAGTTCCCGTGGCTCGGCGACATACCGATCCTGGGGACCCTGTTCCGGTCGACGCAGTATGCCCGCGGCGAAAGCGAGCTGGTGATCATCGTCTCGGCACATCTGGTCACTCCGGTGGATGGCGACGAGTTGTCGCTGCCGCAGGATCATGTCCGGATCCCGAACGAGATGGAGCTGTTCCTGCTCGGACAGACCGTCAGCCCAGGTGCGGCTGGAATGGTCCAGAGCCAGGGATTCGATGGCGACTTTGGATATGTGGTGGAGTGAGCTGACATGCGGATAATCAAAACACTCGCAGTGCTTGCCACCGGGACAGCCCTGGCAGCCTGTTCGTCGATGACCGCGGGACCGGCCGGTGAGGGACCAGAATCTCACCTGTTCGGAGTCGCGACGGATCAAAACTTCAACGCCCAGCTCGCCTACGGCGATCCCGCGGGCCGGATCCGGGCGCTGAACGACGCGTTCCGGGCCGCGGCCCAGGATACCGTGACCTTCGAGTTCAACAGCGCGGCGCTCGACTCCGAAGCGCGCCGGGCGCTCGACGGTCAGGCTAAGTGGCTGAAGGAGAACCCTGCGGTCCGGATGACGATCGTCGGACATACCGATCTGGTCGGAACCGACTCGTATAACGACCGGCTGGGTCTGCGCCGCGCCCGCGCGGTGGTGTCCTATCTGGTCAACCGCGGCATCGCCCGCAAGCGGCTGGATGCGGTTGAATCCCGCGGCGAGCGCGAGCCTGTCGTGGCGACCGAGGACCGCGAGCGCCGCAACCGGCGCTCGGTGACTTCGGTCGCGGGCTTCGACCGGATGTATGTCGGCGGCGGCATGGACGCCCGCATCGGCGACCGCCTCTATGGCGGCTATGCCGGGCCGGGCGTGCAGGCCAACCCGACCTAACGGCAATGACGGCCGGGGGCGGCGACGTCCCCGGCCATCCTTTCTGGAGTTTCTGTTTTCTCCGGATTGAGGTACTATCGGTTTGAGAATTCTGACGTCCCTTGGGGTGGGGAGACACATCTGAGATTTCCGGGCGCGAGCCCGGTGGCCATTAATGGGCCATGGGCTTTGATGGTGTGTCTTTTTACCCTCATCGGACAGACTGGACAGAATCAGCTGCGGCTGGAGCGGGAGGGGTATCGAGGCGTGGCGATGACCGGAGATAGCGGCCTGCTTCACCCTGGCCTAAATCTTGCCGGCGAAATGCGCGATACTGTCGGACTGCGAATCGGTTGCGTATGTGTTGCTGTGGAATAACCAGGAGACTGAACCAAGATGGCGCTCTCATTCAGACGCGAAACGGCTGAGACGGCTCCAGAGGCGCTGGTCTTCTCGGATGGGTTCGATGCGGCCGCGAATCTTGTCGCGGATCTCGACACGCAATTCGGCGAGGAGCATTGGCTCGACGTCGCCGTTGGGGATGCGGGCGAGATGCTCGACCTCGCCAATCGCGAGGATTCCTTTGTTATTGTCGCGCTGAGCTCGAATGAGCCCGAGGCGGTGGAAGCCGCTGCGGACCTGATCCGCAAGGCGCGGAGCAGCGGCTTGATGGTTCTGCTGGTCGCCGGCGATATCAGCTCGCGGACCATGCACCAGATCATGCGCGAGGGCGTGAGCGAATTCGCGCCCTATCCCGAGCCGGCGGGCGCGCTGGTCGATGCGATCGACCGCCTTCGCCTGGCGCGGAGCAGCGGCAGTGTTCCTGCCCTGACCGCAGGCGCGGCGCGACGCTTCGGCAAGGTGGTCACCTTCTACGGGGTGGCGGGCGGCGTCGGAACCAGCACGCTGGCGGTCAACTTCGCCTGGGAACTGACCCAGGCGATCCGCCGCGAGGGCCGCCGGGTCGCGCTGCTGGACTTCAATTTCCAGTACGGCTCGATCGCGACCTTCCTGGACGTGCCGCGGCGCGAGGCGGTCTACGAGCTGGTGTCGGAAGCGGCGCAGCTGGACCAGACGGCGCTGACCCAGGCGCTGAGCACCTACAAGGACAAGCTGCATGTGCTGACCGCGCCGCGCGATGCGCTGCCGCTGGACATCGTCTCGCCGTCGGATGTCGACGCGATCGTGAACCTGGCCCGCGAGGGCTTCGACTATGTCCTGATCGACATGCCGCAAGCCCTGATGAACTGGTCCGAGAAGGTGTACGCGGCGTCGGACGAGTTCTTCGCGCTGATGGAGTCGGACATGCGCTCGGCGCAGAACATGTACCGCTTCCTGCGCACGCTGAAGTCGGAAGACATGAATCTGGACAAGCTGAGATTCGTGCTGAACCGGTCACCCGGCATGACTGACCTCTCGGGGAAGACCCGGGTGAAGAAACTGGCGGAAAGCCTGGGGATCAACTTCAACGGCCTGATCCCGGACGGCGGCAAGGTGGTCTCCGGCTCCTGCGACCAGGGCATCCCTCTGGCCGAGGGCGCGAAGTCGAGCCCGGTGCGAAAGGAGATCGTGCGGCTGGCCCAGAAATTCCTGAGTGACGAGGTCGAAAAGGCGACGGCGGCGGCAGCGCAGTGACGCGGCGGCCGACGCCACAAAAGGGGAATTAGGATATGTTCCGGCGGATGCGTGATTCCAAGGGCGAGGCAGCGGGCAAGGAGCCCGCCGTTGCGTTGGTGGCGACCGAAACGGCAGATGCCCCTCCGCGGCCAGCCCCGACCAATGCCGGCGAGTTGCTGACCTCGCGGATAAAATTCCAGGCGACTCCGAAGTCGGCAACGGTGGCCACCGAGGTGGACGCGGATGCGAAGCGCCGGCGCCGGCTGCTGAACCTGCGGGTCGATCTGCACCGGAAACTGCTGGAGACCCTGAACCTCAGCGCCATCGAGAAGGTTTCCGAGGCCGAATTGCGCTCGGAAATCAGCGTGATCGCGCGCGAGGAGTTGGCGACCAGCGACCTGGTGCTCAGCCGCACCGAACTGGATCAGCTGGTCAGGGACCTGATCTCGGAAGTCACCGGCCTCGGGCCGCTGGAGCCGCTGCTGGCGGACCCGACGGTCACCGACATCCTGGTGAACACCTTCGAGCAGTGCTACGTCGAGCGCCACGGCAAGCTGGAGCTGAGCCCGGTCCAGTTCAAGGACAACGCGCATCTGATGCGGGTGATCAACAAGATCGTCAGCGCCGTCGGACGCCGCGTCGACGAAAGCCAGCCCTGGGTCGACGCCCGCCTGGCCGACGGCAGCCGCGTCAACGCGCTGGTGCCGCCCTGCGCGGTCGACGGGCCGCTGCTGTCGATCCGCAAATTCTCCAAGATTCCCTACACGATCGACAAGCTGATCGCGGGTCAGGCCTTCTCGGAGGAGATGGCGCTGTTCCTGCACGCCTGCGTCCGGACCAGGCTGAACATCCTGATCTCGGGCGGTACCGGCTCGGGCAAGACGACGACGCTGAACGCGCTGTCGAGCTTCATCCCGAACGAGGAGCGGATCGTCACCATCGAGGATACTGCCGAGCTTCAACTCCAGCAGGACCATGTGGGACGCATGGAGTCGCGCCCCGCGAATATCGAGGGCACCGGCGCGGTCACGATTCGCGACCTGGTGCGCAACGCGCTGCGCATGCGGCCGGACCGGATCGTCGTTGGCGAGTGCCGCGGCGAAGAGGTGATCGACATGCTGCAGGCCATGAATACCGGCCATGACGGATCGATGAC
>DATHZU010000044.1:0-2898 GCA_035458445.1 Thermohalobaculum sp.
GTCTGGCGCGCGGCGTCGTGCTGATCGAGGCGGCGGTGCGCTCGGGCAGCCTGATCACCGCGCGCTACGCGCTGGAGCAGGGCCGCGAGGCGATGGCCTGCCCCGGCGCGCCCGAGGATCCCCGCGCCGGCGGCTGCAATCAATTGATCCGCGACGGCGCGGCGCTGATCCGCAACGCCGAGGACGTGCTGGACGCCTTGTCCGGACCGCGCACCTTGGGGCTGGCCGAGCCCGGGCGGGCCTTCCTGTTCGAGGACGACCCCTTCGGCGAGGAAGACGCCGCCGATTATGACGCGATCGACGATTTCGGCGACGATGACCGCGCCGGAGCCGCCCTCGCCGACCAGATCATGCGCCTGCTGGGGCCGCATCCGGTCGAAATGGACGAGATCGCGCGCCAGTGCGGGGCGTCGCCGTCGGAGTTCTCGCTGGCGGTGCTCGAGCTCGATCTGGCGGGCCGGATCGAGCTGCTGCCGGGCGGCCTGATCGCCTCGGCGGGTCCGCCGAGCTAGGCGGCGCGGGCCTCCGCGACACAGAAGCACACCGACTGCGGGCGGTCCGCCACCCGATGTTGACACCGGATACCGCCTACACCATGTTCTCGCACCGCGCCTGACCGGCGCCGTTGAGGAGAACCTAATGGCCGTTGTCGTCGTCGAATCCCCTGCCAAGGCCAAGACCATAAACGGCTATCTGGGGAAGGATTACACGGTCCTGGCGTCCTATGGCCACGTGCGCGACCTGCCCCCGAAGGATGGCTCGGTCGATCCCGGGCAAGGCTTCGACATGCGCTGGGAGGTCGCCTCCGACAGCAGGAAGCACATCCGCGCGATCTCCGAGGCGCTGAAATCCGACAACACGCTGATCCTGGCGACCGACCCCGATCGCGAGGGCGAGGCGATCTCGTGGCACCTGCAGGAAGCCCTGGCGAAGTCCATCAAGAAGGACACCAAGGTCAGCCGCGTGGTGTTCAACGCGATCACCAGATCGGCGGTAACCGAGGCGATGAAAGCTCCGCGCCAGGTCGACATGGCGCTGGTCGAGGCCTATCTGGCGCGCCGCGCGCTCGACTATCTGGTGGGTTTCACCCTGTCGCCGGTCCTTTGGCGGAAGCTTCCGGGCGCCAAGTCCGCCGGCCGGGTCCAGTCGGTCTGCCTGCGGCTGATCGTCGAGCGCGAAATGGAGATCGAGGCTTTCCGCTCGCAGGAATACTGGACCGTCAAGGCGCTGCTGCAGACGCCGCGCGGCGAGGACTACGAAGCCCGGCTGACGGTCCTGGACGGCAAGAAGCTCGACAAGTTCGACATCGCCGACGCCGCGGCAGCCGAACGGGCGGTGCAGGCCATCTCCGCCAGCCCGCTCGGCGTGCAGGCGGTCGAGGCGAAACCTGCGACCCGCAACCCAGCCCCCCCCTTCATGACCTCGACCCTGCAGCAGGAGGCCAGCCGCAAGTTCGGCATGGGCGCGCGCCAGACCATGAGCGCGGCGCAGCGCCTCTACGAGGCCGGGCTGATCACCTACATGCGGACCGACGGAATCGACATGGCGCCCGAGGCGGTGATGGCCGCCCGCGACGCGATCCGCGACCGCTTCGGCGACAGCTACCTGCCCGCCTCGCCGCGCATGTACAAGAACAAGGCCAAGAACGCGCAGGAAGCGCATGAATGCATCCGGCCGACCGACATGAAGCTGCCGGCCGAGAAACTGCGCGTCACCGACCCCGACCAGCGCAAGCTCTACGACCTGATCTACAAGCGCACCCTCGCCAGCCAGATGGCGGCCGCCCGGATGGAGCGCACGACCGTCGACGTGTCCAGCGCCGATGGCCAGACAATGCTGCGGGCAACCGGCCAGGTGGTGTTGTTCGAGGGCTTCATCGCCATCTACGAGGAAGGCCGCGACGACAGCGTGGTCGACGATGACGACAAGCGCCTGCCCCTGATTGCCCAGGGCGAGCCTGCCGCGCGTCAATCGGTGACGCCCGAGCAGCATTTCACCCAGCCGCCGCCGCGCTATACCGAGGCGACGCTGGTCAAGCGGATGGAGGAGCTGGGCATCGGCCGACCCTCGACCTATGCCTCGATCATCACCACGATCCAGGACCGCGAATATGTCCGCGCCGAGAAAGGCCGCCTGCATCCCGAGGACAAGGGCCGCTTGGTGATTGCCTTCCTGGAGAACTACTTCAGGCGGTACGTCTCCTACGACTTCACCGCCAATCTCGAGGATCAGCTGGACGAAATCTCCGGCGGGCGGGCGGACTGGAAGAAAGTGCTCGACGAGTTCTGGGGCGAGTTCACCAAGGCCGTCGAGAGCACCGCGGATTTGCGCATCGGCGAGGTGCTGGAGACCATCAACGACTTCCTCGCCCCGCATTTCTTCCCGGACAAGGGCGACGGCTCGGATCCGCGCGCCTGCCCGGTCTGCGGCACCGGACGGCTGGCCCTGAAGACCGCGCGCTCCGGCGGCGCCTTCATCGGCTGTTCCGGCTATCCCGAGTGCCGTTACACCCGTCCCTTGGGCGGCGAGATGGAGGGCTCCAACGACGCGGGGGACAAGGTTCTGGGCGAGCATGAGGGTCAGGAGGTCACCTTGCGCAACGGCCGCTTCGGGCCCTACGTGCAGCTCGGTGACCAGCAGGAGGGGTCGGCGGAAAAGCCGAAGCGTTCCTCGATTCCCAAGGACATGCCGCTGGCCGAGATCGACCTGGCCAGCGCCGTGGCATTGCTATCCCTGCCGCGCGAGATCGGCCCGCACCCGGAGGACGGTGTCCCCGTCGAGGCGGGAATTGGCCGCTTCGGGCCTTACGTCAAGCATGGCCGAACCTTCGCCAGCCTCACCAAGGGCGACAATGTGCTGACCGTGGGGATGAACCGCGCGGTCGAGCTGATCGCCCAG